>PKTC01000101.1:0-586 GCA_002869305.1 Marinilabiliales bacterium | reverse complement strand
TAGTGCTGGTAAAGTGCAATTTAGTAATAAAGCGTTTTCAGAACTTATAAAATTGAAATGGATTAAAAATATATCTGATTTGGAAGAATTGGATAAGAAATTTTATAAGAGCATATGGAATAGCAAACCCCAGGATTTATTTCAATATAAGATCCGTATAGAAGATTCATTAATGCAATTTCTAATCCAGAAAAAACAATTTAAATTCAATAATGATGTTATCAACTTACTTTCAGTTCATAATATTAGTGCTGAGTTGGATCAAAAAGAGCTGGAATCATGGCAGAAGTTAATTCGGGTTTTAACACATGAAATTATGAATTCAATCGCACCTATTACTAATTTAACCTATTCAATAAGAAGATCTTTGAGTGAGAATATGGAGTCAGATCCGATACAAAAAGAAGCAATCAGGGAATCAATAGAAGATACTCATATTATAGAAAGTCGAAGTAAAAGTTTGATGCAGTTCGTGGAAAATTATAGGAAACTGACAAAATTAGGGAAAGTAACTTTTGGTGAGGTAGTTGTGAGTAATTTAGTTAATAATTCGGTTAATATTTTTAAAGAAAGAATACAAAAATCG
>PKTC01000104.1 GCA_002869305.1 Marinilabiliales bacterium | reverse complement strand
GGTTTGTTATTGAAGTTATGATTACACGAGGAAAATATGTCAGAGAGAATTGAATTAGCAGTAAGGATCCGTAAAGTTTATAATACTGATTATAATATGAAACTTGATCATCAAGGATTGATGTAAAAAACAGAATGGTTGACCCTATAAGGACAGTTAAAAATGTTTGTGCGAGTTCTTTTAATCTGGACTTCCTGTAAATATCTTTATAATAGCCACTTAAGTAATATAGGAAAATCCAAAATAGAGGAATAATACAAATGCCTAAAATAAATTTGTTTGTGAATTGCAAGGGTATACTATGTCCGAATGTTACAGGCTCTATATAAACTTTCCTGTAGGTGTAGAATATAGTCCAGCCTATGATAGAAGCAAAAAAATCGAAAAGAAGATATTTAAAAGTATGTAAACGTTTATTCATTCATATCCTTATTGCGGAAAAGAGTATTATTTAAAACGTAAAAGAAATAATTTTGTTGTTAATAAAAAAGTAAATGCGTGAGTACGTTTAGTAACTAAATTAAAATGGTTGGGATGAGTGAATTAATTTTTCTTTAATTTCATGACTTAACTGGATAATTTTCAAAATGGTAGGTGATTCGGTTAAATTCTGAAAGTCCAAATTCTGACATGAATTTATGAAGTGATCCATTTCTGTATGGAAAGCATTTTCTTTAGGTATATTAAATTCTCGTCTTGTTATCTGTCCTTCTAAGAATTGTACTTTGTTTGCGTAATGATCATCAAAATTGATATAAATAACTCGGTCGTTTTCATAGAAATATAAATTACTCGAGTTTTCAGTGGATATATTACTAAATTTAATGTTTACAATAGCTCCATTATCATATTCCAGACGCAAATGAACTAAGCTAAAATGATTATTGTCTAACGGCAATGCTTGCGTAGAGTATTTCTTTACACTTGAACGCATGTTTTTATATGAAAAATATAAACTATTAAGAATCTCAGTAAAATAGTCATCAAATCTCATTAGTTTGCTAAAACTTCTATTAATTTCAATCAACTTAGGTTTTGTTAAGGAATCTCTTACTTCGATAAACTCTGGAGAAAACATCTTGGTTAGCTTTAGCTGCATTTTGGATCGTGCTTCAAAGGCCACTTTATAAAGATGTTTCATTTCCTCAATTTTGAGTTCTGATACATCTTCGACAAACAAATGACATGATTTTTTTAATGCATTTAATGCAAAATCAAAGTTAGGTTTTAAGGAATTGGCAAAATAAACAGCGTCGACATGATCAAACAGATCGCCTGTTGATTTGTATATTTTTACATTGTAACTCGAACTAATTGGAAGAATTTCATCAGAGTGAGAAAATATTCCATGTAATTTTTTTTGTAATGCTTGACTTATATTTTTAAAATGCTCTTCCTGACTTAAATTATTAATTCCGATTAGTCCTATTTTCATAATAATTGTATTATTTATACAAACTTATATTTTTCTAATAATTACGAGCTAGTTACATATATCAATTTATCAACTAAATTATGTTGATAACATTAAAAATTAAGTATTTGCTTAATATTTAAGTCTTTTTTTAGTTAATATGCTCTAAATTTAAAAACACAAGGTTAAAAAATTAATAATATAAAATTGCAGCTTTGTTAATTGTGATTTGTTCTGCTATATTTGCGTGGATTACTTTGATATAAATCAAACTATTTAAATGACTGATTCTTATAGACATAAAGGTCTGAGAAAAAAACTGGTTGATATCATAACACAAAAGGGAATTAAGGATCAAAGAATTCTTGATGCCATTGGAAAAGTTCCCAGACACTATTTTATGGATAGCGGTTTTATTGAGTTCGCTTATCGCGATCAGGCATTTCCTATTGGATCAGGACAAACCATATCTCAACCATACACGGTAGCTTTTCAAACGGAGCTATTACAAGTTGAAAAGCATAATAAAATATTAGAAATTGGAACAGGTTCTGGATATCAATGTGCAATATTATTGGAACTTGGAGCTAAGGTATACACTATTGAACGTCAACGAGAGCTTTTTTTAAAATCAAGAGCTTTATTGATTAAGATGAGCTATAAGCCTTATTTTTATTACGGTGATGGATATAAAGGATTACCAAACAATGCTCCATTTGATAAGATTTTAATTACAGCAGGAGCACCTGAAACGCCAAAAGAATTGCTTAAACAGTTGAAAGTAGGAGGAAGGATGGTGGTTCCGGTAGGTGGTTCCAGTGGGCAGGTTATGATCTCAGTGGATAGACTTTCTGAAGATGAATACAAAGAATCTGAACATGGATACTTTTCTTTTGTTCCAATGTTGAAAGGTAAACAATAAGCAAAAAATATATTATGACTAAAATAAAAACATTTATATTTAACCCATTTCAGGAAAATACTTTTTTATTATATGATGAAACCAAGGAGTGTGTTATAGTTGATGCTGGATGTAATGAAGAAAATGAATTTAAACAAATTGAAGATTTTATTTCTGATAATAATTTAAATTTAAAAGCTATCATCAACACACATTGTCATATTGATCACATTATGGGAAATGCATATTTCGTTGATAAATACAAAGTACCATCTATCGCTCACAAAGAAGACATGCCTTTAATCGAAAGATCAAATGATATGGCTGTAGCTTTTGGATTTAAAATACAGGAACCACCGGTACCAAATAGATTTGTTATTGAGGATGATATAATTGAATTTGGAGTATCTAAACTAAGTGTAAAACATGTGCCGGGACATTCTCCTGGGAGCATTGCACTTTATTGTGAGAATGATCAATTTGTTATTGTAGGAGATGTTCTCTTTTCTGGTAGTATTGGAAGAACTGATCTTCCTGGAGGTGATTATGATACATTAATATCAAGTATTAAACAAAAGCTTTTTTCATTAGACGATGAAGTAATTGTATATTCGGGTCACGGCGAATCTACAACTGTTGGGCGAGAGAAGAAAACAAATCCGTTCTTTAATTAATTGAGAGTGAGTGCTGAACATTGGAAAAGAATTGTTGTTCTAAAACATGTTCATCCGTTAAATTACATGATAATTTTAATGGTTATTCATGATTGTTATTTTTAATTTTGGGTTTTAATAAATTAATCAAATAAATCTTTTATACATTAAATAATTTCAAACATATGGCTCTAGATAATTTCATTCAACGTCATAATGGTCCCAGAGATCATGAAATAGATCAAATGATCGAAAAGATTGGCGTTTCTAATTTAGATGAATTAATTGACAAGACAGTTCCTCCTTCTATTAGGCTTGAAAAACCTATGGCAATAGGTAAAGCTATTAGCGAATTTGAATATTCTAAGAAATTACGAAAAATAGCTGCAAAAAATAAGTTGTATAAATCTTATATAGGATTAGGTTATTATGATACAATAACCCCAGCCGTTATTCAGCGTAATATTTTAGAAAATCCTAGCTGGTATACTTCATATACTCCGTATCAGGCAGAAATCTCACAAGGAAGATTAGAGGCTTTGTTGAATTTCCAGACAGTTATCTCTGATTTAACAGGAATGGAATTAGCTAATGCTTCCTTGTTAGATGAGGCAACAGCTGCTTCAGAAGCGATGATTATGCTTTTTAATGCTCGACCAAGAGCTCAGGCAAAAGCTGGAGCTAATGTGTTTTTTGTTGATGAAAATATGTTTCCTCAAACAATGGATGTAATTGAAACACGTGCAGTTCCATTGGGGATTGAAGTGGTAAAAGGAAGCTTTAAATCAATTGAACTAAACGATAAAATGTTTGGAGCTATTGTTCAGTATCCTGCCGCAGATGGTAAAATTGAAGATTATAAAAGTTTTGTTGAGAAAGCACATGCAAATGAAATAGCAGTTGCAGTTGCAGCTGATATTTTGAGTCTTGCTATTTTAACTCCTCCGGGTGAATGGGGTGCAGATGTTGTTGTTGGTTCAACCCAACGATTTGGTATTCCAATGGGATTTGGCGGACCTCACGCAGGTTATTTTGCAACTTCGGAAAAATACAAACGTAATATTCCTGGCCGTATAATCGGAGTTACAAAAGATGCCCAAAATAAACTCGCGTTGCGTATGGCACTTCAAACTCGTGAGCAGCATATTAAACGCGAACGCGCAACCTCAAATATTTGCACGGCTCAAGCATTATTAGCTACAATGGCTGGAATGTATGCAGTTTATCATGGAGCAGAAGGTTTAAAGCGAATTGCTATGCATGTTCATAGCATGGCAGTGACTTTAAATGAAAAGTTACAGGCTTTGGGATTCAAACAAGAAAATTCAGATTTCTTTGATACTTTAAAGATTAATCTTGGCGATATAAAATCTACTGAAATCCAAAAATTAGCATTAGAGAATGAAATCAATCTAAATTATATTAACGATAATACTATCGGTATAAGCACAGACGAAACTACTTTACTTCAAGATGTGAATACTGTAATTGAGGTGTTTGCTGAGGTGAAAGGTAAAAAGGTAGATGTTGCATGTCATGTGAATGATGAAATAAACTTTGATAGTAAATTTAAACGTACTTCTGATTTCTTAACGCTAGAGGTTTTTAACCAGTATCGATCCGAAACTGAGATGATGCGTTATATTAAGAAGTTAGAACGTAGGGATTTTTCACTGACCCATTCAATGATCTCTTTAGGTTCTTGTACTATGAAACTTAATGCTGCTACAGAAATGTTTGCAATGAGTTGGCCTGAGTTTGGTGGTATTCATCCATTTGTTCCTGCTAACCAGGCAGAAGGGTATTATCAGTTATTTAAGGAATTGGAAGAGGATCTTAAAGTTATTACCGGGTTCGATGCTATATCTTTCCAGCCAAATTCAGGCGCTGCTGGTGA
The DNA here is from genome assembly GCA_002869305.1 of Marinilabiliales bacterium. GTDB lineage: Bacteria > Bacteroidota > Bacteroidia > Bacteroidales > UBA12077 > UBA12077. Next base: position 6,422 of record PKTC01000104.1, on the reverse strand, counting down.
GTATGCAGGACTAATGGTGATCCGTGAATATCATATTGAACGTGGTGAAGGACACAGAAATATTGCCTTAATTCCTTCTTCTGCTCACGGAACCAATCCAGCTAGCGCAGTAATGGCTGGTATGAAAGTAGTTGTTGTGGAATGCGACAAAAATGGTAACATTGACTTAGAAGATCTAAAAAAGAAAGCAGAAGAACATAAAGATAACTTAGCTGCCTGGATGGTGACTTATCCATCGACTCATGGTGTTTTTGAAAGTAAGATTCGGGAAATGAATCAAGTTGTGCATGATAATGGTGGTTTAGTTTATATGGATGGAGCAAACATGAATGCACAATTAGGATTAACTAATCCTGCAAGTATAGGTGCTGATGTATGTCATCTTAATTTACATAAAACCTTCGCAATTCCTCATGGAGGAGGTGGGCCAGGTGTTGGACCAATTGGAGTTAATGAAAAACTGGTTCCTTACTTACCATCACACCCTGTTGTTAAAACAGGAGGAGAGAAGGGAATTAAAGCTGTAGCTGCTGCACCTTGGGGAAGCGCTCATGTTTTAACTATTTCGCACGCATTTATTAAGATGATGGGCGGAGAAGGTTTAACAAGTGTAAGCAAAATAGCCATTTTGAATGCAAATTATTTGGCAGCTGCAATGAAAGGGTACTATGATATTCTTTACACTGGTGAAACTGGTTTTGTTGCTCATGAAATGATTGTTGATTGTCGTAGCTTTAAAACGATGGCAGACATTACAGAGGCCGATATTGCAAAAAGATTAATGGATTATGGATTCCATGCTCCAACCTTATCGTTTCCTGTACATGGAACATTGATGGTAGAACCAACTGAAAGTGAATCTTTGCAGGAATTAGATAGATTTATTGATTCTATGATTTCAATCTATAATGAGATAGTTGAAATAAAAGATGGTAAAGCTGACTCAGAAAATAATGTTTTAAAGAATGCCCCTCATACACAAGATGTTGTTGTTGCAAATGAGTGGAATAGTAATTATGATAGGGAAAAAGCTGCTTTTCCATTGGAATGGATTCGTGAGAATAAATTCTGGCCATCAGTTAGCAGAGTCGATGATGGTTATGGAGATAGGAATTTAATATGCTCTTGTGCTCCAATTGAGGAATACAGGGAAGGTAAATTTACTTTTGATCCAATAAAATAATAAAAATAAATAAATCATGAAAACCGGAATTCTTTTATGAGTTCCGGTTTTTTTATTGCATAAATTGAGATTTCGAGAAATAAACATTATCTTGCTGATAAATTATAATTCGGTATTGAATATCTTTTTAGCTTATTTAATTCTATAAGAATGCATAAGTTTTCTATTTTTTTAATGTTATTGGGTGAGTTAAAAACAATGTCGCATCATAGCAATTGCTTTCAGTATATAAGTTAAACTAACTCCATATTACCATGAAAAAAATCTACATTTATTTGGTGCTTTTAATGATAATAGAATTAGGTTTAAACCTTAATATGTTATTGGCACAGGACACAAAAACTTTTAATTATCAAGCTGTAATTCGGGATGCAAATAGCGAGCTTTTGCAGAATCAAAACATTCAGATATTAGCAAGTATAGTTAAAGGATCTCAAACAGGAAATGTCATTTACTCAGAGTCACATATAGTAGCTACAAATAATTTTGGAGTAATAAACTTAAAAATTGGTGAAGGAAATATTGTGAATGGTATTTTTAATGATATTGATTGGGGGATTGATAATTATTATTTAAAAATAGCTGCTGATGTTTTGGGAGGCACAGACTATGTTGAACTTGGAACAGTTGAGTTAATGTCGGTGCCATACGCGAATTATGCTTTAGATGTGAAAAATAAGGATGATGCCGATCCTGATCCTTTAAATGAGTTACAAAATTTAGATTTGATAGGAAATACCTTGTCAATTAGCGATGGTAATTCAGTTGATTTACCTTCAAGTAGTTCTTCATGGCAAGTTGGGACTGAAGGAATATATTACAATGAAGGCAAAGTAGGAATTGGTAAGGATAATCCTGTTGGAAGGTTTGAAGTTAAAGGAGATCCATTGGCATTAGATACTGATCCATTATTTCAGGTAATCAGTCAGTTGGGAGATACAGTTTTTGCAGTTTATAATGACGGTGTTATTGTCAATATTAATGACCAAGTTGCAAAAGGTAAAGTGGGAGGATTTGCAGTAAGCGGAAGAAGCCCTTCCAAAGGATTTAACGATTATTTTTCAATCACACCCGATAGTGCAAGAATATATGTAAACGAGCCGGCTAAAGGCAAAGTAGGAGGATTTGCAGTTAGTGGGCGCAGCCCATCGAAAGCAGGTACAGACGTGTTTATGGATATTAATAAAATAAATTGTTCTTTGGGTTATCAAAGTGGGTATTCGATTGATGCAGGTACAAATAATTTATTTTTGGGAACCCAAAGTGGTTACTTTAATAATGATGGTAATTATAATAGCTTTTTTGGTTATAGAAGCGGTTATAACAATTTAGGAGGGTCAAATAATTTGTTTTTGGGATACGAGAGTGGATTGAGCAACACAAGTGGGTCTGATAATACTTTTATAGGGTATAGAAGTGGTTATAATAATACAACCGGTAATACGAATCTTTTTATAGGATATCAAAGTGGTTATAGCAATACATCAGGAGGCTTTAATCTTTTTGTTGGACGCTTTAGCGGGTATTTAAATTCGACAGGTTCGTACAATACTTTTTTTGGAACACAGGCAGGAATGAGTAATACCATTGGAACAGATAACTTATTTATTGGATCTGTTGCGGGAGTAGCTAATACATCGGGTAATTATAATATTTTTCTTGGAAGCGGTGCAGGAAATGCAAATACAACAGGCTTTCGAAATACTTTTATCGGGTATATGTCCGGATATAACAATTTAACAGGTGAAAGTAATACTTGCCTTGGACAGTACAGTGGGTACAGTCTTACAGATGGTTTTTATAATATTTATATAGGAACCTCAACAGGAGGGTCTAATGCATCGGGTGCCAGAAATATAACCATTGGAGATCAAACATTATTGTATAACGAAACCGGTTATCAGAATACAGTGATAGGATATCAAAGTGGCTATAAAAATAAGGGTTTTGGTAATGTGTTTTTAGGTTGTTATGCCGGTTACAATGAAACAACAGGATCGAACAGACTTTATATTGAGAATTCTGCTGTTACAAAACCTTTAATTTATGGTGAGTTTGATAGAAATATAGTAGTAATTAATGGCGATAGTTTAGATAATTTAACTGAATATACCTTTTTTGTTAATGGAACTGCATGAGGAATTGCAAGTTGGAATTCCTTAAGTGATATTCGGTTAAAGAAAAATATTAAAACGATCGATAGTTCCCTAGATAAAGTTTTAAAACTTAGAGGAGTAAATTACGAGTGGAAAGACGCTGATTCAAAGGAACAAGGAACACGGATGGGATTTATTGCTCAAGAAGCAGAGGCTATTATCCCTGAAGTTGTTAATACAGGAGGGGAATATTTATCCATGCAATATGCTCCAATAACTGCTTTGCTAGTAGAAGCTGTAAAAGAACAGCAAAAAATAATTGAAAAGTTGCAGCAGGAGAATAAAAATCTTGAAGAAAAGTTGAATAAACTGGATGATTTGCAAACTCAGATTGATGATCTGAAAAGGATAATAAGTAAATAATATATAAAGCCCTCTAATTATTAGAGGGCTTTATGTTTAGATTAACTTATGCCAAATAGGAGATTCTTCCATATGCTAAATTTTCACCTTTATTTACCTAAGAAAACAACAAATCCAAGTTTTAAGCCAATAGTTCCTATTACGCTTCTATTCTTGTCTTCATTATTTTCGTTTTGTTCTATTCTTAAAGAAGAATAATGCGCAAGTACATCAAATGTTGCTTTTGATCCAATTGGAACAGCCATGCCGATTCCTCCTCCCAAGGCTGTTAAACTGCTTGATAGTTCATCATCGGTTAGGTCATCTTCATATTTTGTTTTGTAGGTTCCGAAAGAAGATGTGAACTCCAGAAAAGGTTTTATAGAATTGGTTGGAATATAATATCTTAAATATGGACCTGCACTAATAATACTACTTGAATAACTGTAATCGTCTACACCATCTTTGGTTTTGGAATAAGCCAATGCAATATCTACTCCAATAAGTAAATTATCTGCTACAAAAAGACCTGCTTTGGGTACAAAATTAAAACTTGTCATTTTATCTGGGTCTGGTTCTTCAAATCCTGAGGCATCACTTTTGTATTTTACAGTAGATTGCCCAATACTCATAGCATCACTTCCAGTACCCATTAATCCAAAGGTTGAAGATATTCCTACTGCAAACTTACCTTTTTCAGTTTGGGCAGTTAATATTGATAGATTGCAAATAAAAATAGCTGTTGTGAATAGCAATAATTTTTTCATTTAGTTTTTAGTATAATATGAACCTACTCTTAAGTTTTTCGGTATCCACTATAAATTAAGAATTAATAATCATATAAGAAAGAAGCATGAAGATACTATCTTTAATTTAAATTCTTTAATTACATGCTCGGTATTTACTATTATTTTTTAAGGAATAACTTGATTAAGGCAAGCAGTGAAACCAGGGCCCAGATTCCTTCTAAGATTATAAAAGGAACATATTTTAATAGAATGGAGGCATAACATGCAATCGCGGCTCCTGTTAAATTAAGTAGTATGTACCAAATACTTTTATTTGAGATTGCATTAATAAGATTTAGAAGAAATGCAAGTAAAATAATCGAAACTCCAAGAAATCCAATAATGTCAACAGTATTCATAGATTTTTTGTATAAATATAAGTCTAATCTTCAAGGTTTAGTATTATACCTACAGTAGGGATTGTTTCTATTTTTATCTTTGGTTCAGAATGTAAGTGTTTACGAAGCTTTGAGATAAATACATCCAAACTACGGCCAATAAAATAATCTGTTTCTCCCCACACCTGAAGCATTAAATCTTCACGTTTTACTAGATTATTTTTTGAATCGGCCAGTAAACGCAAAATTTTTGTTTCTTTTGAGGTAAGTCTTTTTGTTTCTTTTCCGATTTTTAATTCCTGATTATCGGAATCAAATTTAATTTTTCCAAGATCAAATATTTTATTTTTTTCTTCTTTCTGTGGATTTACTCTTTTTAGGATAGACTGAATTCGAAATAAAAGCTCATCTTCATCGAACGGTTTAGTAATATAATCATCAATACCAATTTGAAAGCCTCTCATTTTATCTTCCTTCATTGATCGTGCCGTAAGAAATATGACAGGAATAGTTTTGTTCTGATTTCTTATTTTTTCAGCTAATGAAAAACCATCCATCAATGGCATCATTACATCAAAAATACAAAAATTGAATAAAGCACATGAAAATAAGTCTTTGAAAGCACACAAAGACTTTTTAGCAAAGGAAAAAAAATCGGAATCAAATATCAATGTTTTAAAAGATAAAGAAATTGTGCGTACGCAGCGATTAGAAAAAGCAACCAAAAATAAACTGATCAAGTTGGATACCAAGAAAACAAGACTTTTAGAGAACTTTGAGTTATTTAAAGACGAAGAACGTATTACCTTTGACGAGAAAATTAACGCAATTAAAGAACAAATCTCTGAGTTAAAAGCAAAAGAACAATTAGATATCGACGAAATTAAAACCAAGTATCAAAAGAATATTGAGTCATACAAAGAGAAATTAGATATCTACAATAATAACTTTGAAAAGAACAAAAACTATTATTTGGATTCAATTGATAATTACAAACAAGAAATCACGCAAACCAGAGATAGATTACTTCAAAAACATCAATACATTATTGGATTGATTAGTGAAAAATTAACAACATATCAAAATAGTATCGAAAATCAAAATATTGAAATTGAAGCATCAACTAAAATGATTGTCAAAGAACAAAATCAACTTAAAACAAATGTACGTAAAAATGCAAATGTTGCTATTTCTAATGATAAAATATATGTTGAAGAGTATCAAACTGCCTTAAAAGATCATTACCGAGAAATCGTTAAGGCATTACAAGCTGAAAAGAAAGATTTACAAAATACCTTTGATGAAAAGCTTGAGTTGATTGATCATGATTTACAAATCAATATTGAAAAGCTTGAATCTCAATTAGAGGAAATCAAAGAAACTAAAAATAAAAAAGCTATTAAAAATATCGAGATGAAAATTGAGTTGTTTAATTTAAGAGCTTCTACTGTTAAGGAAATAGAGCAACAAATCTTACAAGAAAAATTAGCGTTTATTGATGCTCAAATACCACTTTTTGAATACGAGAATCATTTTGAAACGATTAATTTTGATAAACTACACTTATTCTTAGAATCCAATCAACAGCAAATAAAAGAAACTGCTGATTATTTCG
>PKTC01000357.1 GCA_002869305.1 Marinilabiliales bacterium | reverse complement strand
TAATTGACCATTTGAGTTATGAGGATAAAATGGACTTTGATTTGCTTGCTACAACAGAAGGAGTTTCTTTAGAAAGAATAAACTACGATAGAGAAACAGACGATAAAACAAACTGGCATTCTGCTTCTGAACTGGTAGGTTTTGCCACACCAGGATATGAAAATTCTCAATTTAAAGAACTGCAGGATTTCGACGATCTAGTAATCATTGATCCAGAAATTTTTTCACCGGATAATGATGGTTTTGAAGATTTCACAAACATTAGTTTCACGCTAGATGAACCTGGTTATGTTGCAAACATTAAGATTTATGATTCAAAGGGCAGATTAATCCGGTATCTTTCAAATAATCAACTGCTGGGTATTGATGGGATTATTACGTGGGATGGTTTGGATGATCGAGATCAAAAAGCACCAGTCGGAATTTACGTGATTTTTATCGAGATATTTGATTTAAATGGGATTGTGAAACAATATAAAAAATCTGTAGTTTTGGCGGCTAAATGGTAGTCAAAATGAATATTAAGATCAGAAAAGCCACAAAATCTGATGTTAGAAACTTATCTGTTTTAAAAAAACAGGTATTTATAAGCACGTATGCATTGGATGGGATTAATGGTGAATTCTCAAATCATATAACAAAAACCTTTTCGGAAGATGAAATTCTAAAGTCGATAGAAGAGCCTGATAAAATTACCTTACTTGCTGAAAAAGACGGATTTTTACTTGGTTGTGCTGAAATTGTTTTAAATAGTACGTGTAAGGAAACAGGAAATAAGAGCCCTAAATTATACGTTTTATATGTATTTGAGCATGCAAAGGGGAAAGGAATAGGATATCAATTAATTACAGAATCAGAAAAGCTTGTGAAAGAATTAGGATATGCTGGTTTATGGTTAACTGTGTACCATGAAAATAGAGCAGCAATCAATTTTTATTTAAGACAACTATATAAAGATATAGGAGCTTTTCAATTTGAGATGGAAGGTAACTTTTATGAAAATAGGATATTATATAAAGACCTTAGTTAGGATGCATATATTTTCTCCTTAATATTAAAACAAAAGGAATGGCAAGAAAAGCCAATATGGAAGAGATTTTATAAGTATCTACCAAACCAATATAATCACTCACTATTCCAACAACCAGGTTTGTTATTGATGCAGAAACAAATGAGATAAACATAAATACACCGCTTAAAAAAGCCTGGTGTTCCGAATCAAAGTCCATTACTAAAGCTAATATTACCGGTGTTGAGGAAATTATAAAAAAACCAAGAGCTAACAATATAGGAAACATTAAAGCACCCTCTGAATATGTGAACCCGAGCATTAAGAAAGGGGAAATTAAAATGATGATGGTTAACATTCTTAACCTGCCTATTTTATCAGAAAAAGTTCCAGCCAAATATGCTCCGATTGCGCCTGCAAATTCAAAGATAGAAAGAGATGCCCCACCAAGCCATAATGATCCTCCTTTTTCGTCAAGGTAAGTAGGAAGAAAACTGGTTATTGAGGTTTTCATAAATCCACGGAAAAACATAATACCGGTAATTAAGATGAAAAACGGAAGGTGCTCTTTAAATGTTTGTTTAATTCCTGCGTATGTTTTTTTATCCTTAATATCATTTGATATATTAATGTTTCTTAACCGGAAATAAAGTATGAATGAAGCTAATAACCCAAAAGGAATTAACTTAAATGTGCCTTCAAGACCCCAAACATCAACTGCGGCTACAATAATGAGCGGTCCAACTGTTCTAGCAGCTTCGCCACCCAACATATAAAAGCTCATTCCTTTGCCTATTCTATCTCCAGAAATTTTCTTTATTAAAACCGGAGTTGGAACATGAAACATGGCACTACTTAATCCTACCACGAAAAGTAATATAACAATAACGATATAATAAGGCGAAACTCCGAGCAAACTCATACAAATTGTAGTAAGGGCTGGAGCCAATATAACTAAATATCGAATTTTTAGGTTATCGGCAATAATTCCAATAAAAGGATTAAGCAAGTTTGGAATTTGTTGAGCAACAAATAATAAACTGACCATAGTATTATTAATGCCTAATTTGGATTTAAGCAGAGGAACAATAGGAGCAAGAAAAGCTGTATAAGTATCGTGTACAAAATGTGCAATCGAAATAAATATTACATTGCTTAATTGAAACTTTTTTGGCTTTTCCACCTTGCTTAGATTATTTTTTTTATTATTCGTCTCATCAAAAAAAAACCGGGATTGACCCGGTATTGTATTATAATTGAGATATTAATTCTCTCATAATGAGGGTCATTTTGGTTTCGGCTTTCGCTGCAACCTTCTGGACTTCCTCATGAGTTACTTCAACAATTTTTCCGGGGACACCTAAATCTGTAATAATTGAAATAGCAAAACACGGAATTCCCATCTGTCTGGCAACTATAATTTCAGGAGTTGTTGACATGCCTACTGTATCGCCACCAATTATTCTAAAATACTGATATTCCTTAGGAGTTTCGAAGGTAGGTCCTGTGGTTGCAACATAACATCCAATTTGTGTCTTAATATGATGTTTTTTAACTATGTCTTGTGCTCTGGCAATCAATATTTTATCATATGGCTCACTCATATCTGGGAAGCGAGCACCAAAATCATTATTATGAACACCAATTAATGGATTCGGAATGAGGTTTATATGATCATCTATTATCATTAAATCACCAATCTCGAAATCTGGATTTACTCCACCACTGGCATTCGACACCAATAAAGTTTTAACACCAAGATATTTCATTACTCGAACAGGGAAAGTAACTTCCGAGATAGGATAACCTTCATAAAAATGAAATCTACCCTGCATGGCTATGATATTTTTCCCTCCTAATTTTCCAAATATTAAGCGGCCATGATGTCCTTCTACAGTTGAGACTGGGAAATTTGGAATTTCTTCATAGTCAATTGTATGTTGTATTTCTATTTCATTTACCAATCCACCTAAACCAGTACCTAGGATAATACCTACTTCTGGAGTAATATTAAATTTTTCCTGAATAAAGGATACCGTTTGTCTAGTTTTTTCTAACATATTCAATGATTTGTTGATTAAAAATATCCGCTTGGTTGTTTAAAAAATCAACCTTTATCGGAATATAGAAAAATAACTCTTTTACATTGTTAGCAATATTACTAAATTTTTGTAAACGCATTGCATCTTTTTCTGTTGTAATAATGATTTTAGAATTAGAGTCTATCTCTTTAAATTTCTTTTCAATGTCTTTAAAATCAGACTCTTTAAAGTTGTAATGATCTGAATATTCTAAAACTTGGATATTTTTAGAAATATTTTCTGTAATATATTTTTTAAGTGGTTTTGGATTCGCAATGCCTGAGATCATTAATATGGATGGATTTCCCAAATCACTAACTGCTATTACATTATCATGATTAAATACAGGTACCAGATTTCCATAACTGAAAGTTGAAAAAAACACCTTTTGATTAGAACATGGGTTTAATTTATTTAGGAATATCATTTGATCTGCTTCACTTAAATGCGTCGGAGCTTTAGTAATAACAATTATATCTGCTCTTTTCTTTTCAAACGCATGTTCACGCAAATTTCCAAAGGGAAGAATGAAATCTCTATGCAACGGTCTGGAGTAGTCAACTAAAAGTATTGATAATCCTGGCTTTACTTTTCGGTGTTGGAAAGCGTCATCTAATAGAATTGCATTTATATTTGGGTTGTGTAATAGCAATTGTTTTATTCCATTGGTTCGATAAGCATCTACAGCAACATGGATTTCTGGAAACTTTTTTTTTATTTGGCGTGGTTCATCACCAATTTCATGATCTGTTGACTCTGAAGTTGAAAGTATAAAACCTTCCGTTTTTCTTTTATAACCTCGACTTAAAGATGCAATACTGAAATCAGATTTAAGCAAGTTGATTAAATATTCAACATGGGGGGTCTTTCCCGTTCCCCCAACGGTAATATTCCCAACACAAATTATAGGTATATCAAATTTACTTGAATGTTTGAGCCCATAATCGTAAAACCTATTGCGAATGAAAACAACTAAACCGTAAAGCAAGCTAATAGGCAATAGAATTGGACTTAGCATTATTCTGAACAAGCGCATATTTATTTAAATATTATAATTTGCTAAAATACTAATTTTTTAGAGGTTTAGTTTACGACTTGCGTTTAATAAACTCTTGTCAAATGAAATGAAACATTCGTCAAAAAAGTGAAAAATATGTTTTAAAAAACGTTTTTTGTGATTTTAAGATAGATTAAAATATTAACTTCGACACTCTTTTATGAAGAAGTGGGATTGAATTTATTGTTTATTAACCTTGTAATTTTTTATGAAGACTGTTTTACTGCGAAAAAAGTTTCTTTTTCACCTATTATTTTCAGAATTTTTCTAATTGTCCATTTTCCCTGCAGTTGGCAGCTTAAATATTCGCATTGAATTTTTTTAAAATCAATAATAACATTTATTAACCTAAATTTTTTATGAAACGTTTTATTTTATTAATCTTATTAAGTCAGTTTTGTGTTAATGCTTTTTCGCAAGCATGGCTTGAGAAATTACCCGAAACAAAAAGCAAAAATCAATTAACATTATATGATTATCAAAAAGCTTTTAATGATTTTTGGGAACCTTTCAATGTAGATAACAAAGGATATTATATTGAAAAAGGGGAAAGAAAGAAAGCATCTGGATGGAAACAGTTCCATAGATGGGAATGGAATATGGAAGGTCAAATAGATCCAAAAACAGGAGCGTTCCCGCAAAAAACGGCACAGGAAATTTATACCGTTTATAGAAATGCAAATCCAAATAAACAAGGTTCAAAAGTAGCTAACTGGACCGTAGTTGGCCCAAATAGTTCTGATGGAGGTTATGCGGGTGTGGGAAGAATAAATTGCATTGCATTTCATCCCTCTGATAATAATACCTATTGGGTTGGAGCACCAGCGGGTGGATTGTGGCTGACAACAGATAATGGAAGCAGTTGGACTTGTTTAACAGATAATAATGATGTATTGGGTGTTTCAGATATTATCATTCCTTCAAACTATTCAACATCAAATACTATTTATATTGCAACAGGCGATCGTGATGGTTGGGATAATAACAGTGTGGGTGTTTTAAAATCTACAGATGCTGGAACAAACTGGTCAAGCACAGGCATTAGTTATTCAATTGAAGACGGTGAAATGGCAACAAGATTGTTGTTGGACCCTAACAACGATAATACAATAATAGCTGCTACTTCAAATGGAGTTTTTAAAACAACAGATGGCGGTTCAAACTGGTCAACAATGCTTACTTCGGTAAGTTTTATCGATATGGAATATAAGCCAGGTGATTTTAACACATTGTATGGATCAACATCTTCAGGTGATATTTATGTTTCAACCGACGGTGGTTCAAACTGGACTCAAACATATAATAATTCAAGTGCCAGAAGAATAGAATTAGCTGTAACTCCTGCAAGTTCAAGTGTGCTTTATGCACTTGCAGCTAATACTAGCAATGGCTTTTACGCTTTTTACAAATCAACGGATAGTGGGTCAAATTTTACGGAACAAATTAACTCTTCAGCAATAAATTTAATGGGCTGGAACTCAAATGGAGGAGACTCAGGAGGCCAAGGCTGGTACGATTTGTCGATGGCAGCCTCACCATCCGATGAAGATATTGTTTTGGTTGGAGGTGTAAATACTTGGAAAACAACTGACGGAGGTGTAAACTGGTCAATAGCAAATCATTGGTGGGGAGATGGAGTTCCTGCTGTTCATGCCGACAAACATCAGTTAAAATATAGAACCAATGGAGATCTATTCGAGTGTAACGACGGTGGAATTTACATATCTACAAATGATGGAACAGGATGGACAGACAAAACCAATGGAATGATCATTAGTCAGATGTATAAATTAGGTGTTTCTCAGTCTGTTTCAGGTTAAGTTATTACAGGCTTGCAAGACAACGGCACCAAACTTTATACTAGTTCAGCTTGGGATGATGTTAAAGGTGGCGATGGAATGGAATGTTTAATTGATTATTCTGATGTTAATATTCAATATGGAACGTATGTTCGCGGACAAATAAGCAGGACCACAAATCACTGGGGATCTGCCACAGACATTGAGCCTTCATCCGGGAATTGGGTAACTCCATTTATTATTGATCCTGTAGATCCAAGTGTAATATATGCAGGATATGAGGAAATTTATAAAACAACTGATCGTGGAAATAGTTGGAGTACTATATCAAGTTTTAGTTCAGGAAATTTTGATGCTATGGCAATAGCGCCTTCAAATAATCAAGTTTTATATGTTTCTACCGGATCAAATATTTGGGTTACTGTTGATGGTGGTTCTAACTGGACGAATATAAACAGCACTTTACCATTGGGTTCTTCAAACATTACGTATATTGCAGTGAAAGGAGATGATCAAAACACTGTTTGGGTTTCATTAAGCGGCTACAATAATAATAATGTTTATGAATCAACAGATGGCGGTTCAAGCTGGACCAATATTTCTGCAGGTTTACCAGGCATTCCTGCCTATAGTATTGTCCAAAATACTCAATCAACCGGAGAAGTTCAATTATATGTAGGTACAGAATTGGGAGTATATTTTAAAAAAGGTTCAGACAATTGGGTTGAATTCAATACAGGTTTACCTAATGTTAAAATTGGCGAGTTAGAAATATTTTACGATGCAATAGCATTAAACAGTAAATTATACGCAGCAACATATGGAAGAGGATTGTGGGTTACGAATGTTGAAGAACCCAATAATGATTTAGCTAGTATCACAACTTCTTCGATCGCAGACATAACGCATAATTCAGCAACTGTAGGAGGAGAAGTTGTTTCTGAAGGAGCAAGTTCTGTAACAGAAAGAGGCATTGTTTGGAATCTGACAGGAAGCCCAACAACATCAGATAATAAAGTTATTGACGGATCTGTAGGTACAGGATCTTATACAACATCATTATCCGGGCTCACTGCTGAAACTACTCATTACGTTAAGGCTTATGCAATTAATTCTCATGGAACAGCTTATGGAGCAATTGTTTCATTTAACACATTATCTGAAACTCCTGGTATTGAAACTTCAAATCCAACAAATATTACAAATTCAACAGCAACTGTTGGTGGTGATATTTCATATGAAGGAGCCAGTGCAATTACTGAACGAGGAATCGTATGGAATTTAACCGGAGACCCAACAACTTCAGATAATAAGATAGTTGAAGGATCAACAGGCACAGGTGTTTTTACAGTATCAATGTCAGGATTATCGGCTTCCACCATGTATTACGTTAAGGCATATGCTAGCAATACAAATGGAACATCGTATGGCTCTGAAGTTAATTTCATGACTCTTTGCGATGCAATTAGTTCTTTGCCTTATATTCAAAATTTTGATGGATTTACAACATCTTCAGGACCAGGCTGTTCAAATGAAGAATTTGAACAAGAGGATTGTTGGATGAACGATCATCTCAATGATGAGACAGATTGGGCTCCCTGGTCAGGGAGTACATCATCAAGTTCAACAGGTCCTAATGATGATATTAGTGGTGGAGGGAATTATTTGTATACTGAAGCTTCAGGTAGTTGTACAAATCTAACTGCTAGTTTGTTATCCCCTATTTTTGATTTTTCCACAACTGATAATCAGGAATTGGTATTCTATTATAATATGTACGGTACTTCGATGGGAAGCTTAAAAATTGATTTACATTATAATGGAACCTGGCATGATGGTATAAACGTAAATTGGGGAGGTATTATAGCAAGTAGTATCTCGGGAAATCAAGGTCAAGGATGGAATAAAGCCGTTGCTGATATTTCTGCTGCAGATACTTATAGCGATGTGCAAATAAGGTTTTCTGGAACAACAGGAAGTTCTTTCACAAGTGACATTGCTCTGGATAACATTGAAATTAGAGAAAAATACATTTGTACTCCGCCTTCATCGCAAGCTTCAGGAATAGTGGCGTCGGATGTTACTTATAATGAAGCAACATTAAGTTGGACAAGTGATGGAGATCATGTTATTGTCGTAGCTAAAGAAGAAAGTGCACCAAGTATAACACCCGAGAATGGTGATTCTTATGCTGCAAATTCTATTTTTGGTTCAGGAGACAACCTTGGTTCAGGATCTTTTGTTATTTATACCGGAGCAGACGAAACAGTATCAATAACTAGTTTAAATGAAGCAACTGAATATTATTTTGCAGTTTATAAATATAACGAAGGTGATTATTGTTATAATTTGATATCTCCAGCAACAGGAAATATTTTAACAGCTGGATATTGCAGTTCTGAAGCAACCTCAATTTATGATAGTAGAATTGACGAAGTAATCATTAATACAATCAATAATAATACCACCAGTGATTGTGCAACATATTCTGATTTTACTGCACTTAGCACTGATGTAGAACAAGGACAGACATTTACGTTAAGCTTAACATTAGGGTCATGTGGTGGTGATTATGCAAAAGGAGCAAAGGTATATGTTTCTGATATAAATTCAGTAACCACAACATATACCGCAAACATTGCTATACCTTCAATCTTTTTAGGTTCGGTAAGGATGAGAATTGTTTGTTCGGAAACAAATGACTTATCATTTATTGAGCCTTGTGGAGAATATTATTATGGAGAAACAGAAGACTATACCTTAAATGTCGTAAATGAGTGTTCTGAGGTTTTAATAGAAAAACAACCAGAGGATACTTCGGCTTGTTTAGGAGGCAATGCTTCCTTTAGTGTTGTTGCTACTAATGCAAATTCATATCAATGGTTTAAAGATGAAAATATTATTGATGGCGAAACTAACAATTCTTTTGCAGTTAATAATGTTTCAAGCAATGACGAAGCTGATTATACTTGTTTGATAACAGGATCATGTGGAAGTCCGGTAACAACAAGCATAGCATCCTTAACTCTAAATACAAATGCCACAATAACTGCAGAGCCAGCTTCAATAGAAGTATGTGAGGGTGAAACTGCAGAGTTTACAATAGTTGCTGCAGGAACAGGATTATCTTATCAATGGAAAAAAGGAACTGAGAATGTTGGAACCAACTCACCAACCTTAAGCATCACATTGGTGACAGAAAACGATGCAACCGATTATAGTTGCGTTGTAAGCGGAACATGCAATTCCATAGAAAGTAACAGTGCAAATTTATCTCTGAAAATTGCAACTCAAATTACAACACAACCAGCTGACATAAATACTAGTGTCGGAGATGATATTACTTTTAGTGTAGTTGCCGATGGTGAAAACTTGCTTTATCAATGGAGATTTGATGGAATTAATATTGATGGTGCAAACGAAGATTCACACCAAATATTATCAGTAGTAAAGGATGATGCTGGTGAATATACTGTTACGGTTTCAGGAGACTGTGGAGATGTGACAAGTGAAACAGCAAACCTGTCTGTTACAACTGGCATACAAGAATTATCAGAATTTGGAATCAAGGTATATCCTAATCCTTCGGAAGGTATATTTAATATACAATATTCAAATCTTGAAAAAGCGGTTGAAGTTTTGATCTATAGTCTGGATGGGAAAGTTGTTTACAATGAAAAACATTTTTCTCAAATGAATGTGATTAATATTTCAGATAAGGCCAAAGGAATGTATATTGTAAGATTCAATTTTGAAGATAAATCAATTGTATCAAATATTATTCTGAAATAAATCGAAAATTATGGTTTTTTAAAGGGCTTCATTATGAAGCCCTTTATTTTTCTGAATGATTATTAAAACTCAGACGCAGATCTTTTCTTAGGATAGTCAATAGTATAATGTAAACCTCGGCTTTCATGCATACTTTGAGCCATCTTGATAATCAAGTAACCAACATTTATTAGGTTTCTTAATTCGCACAGTTTTTGAGAAAGAATAGATTTTTCGTATAATTCTTCGGTTTCTATGTAAATAATTTCGAGTCTTCTTAGTGCTCTTTCTAAACGTAAATTAGAACGAACAATTCCTACATAATTACTCATGATTTGCTGAACTTCTATGTAATTTTGCGTAATCATGATCATTTCTTCGGTATATGTAGCTCCTTGTGTATCCCATTCTGGAATATTTCTATTGATATTATAGTTTTCAATTTTTAAGAAGGAGTGTTTCGCAGCTCTATCTGCATATACAACGGCTTCCGACAATGAGTTTGAAGCTAAGCGGTTAGCTCCATGCAAGCCTGTTGAGGATACTTCACCTATCGCGTATAATCGCTGAATGGTACTACATCCATTTTCATCAACCTTTACTCCACCACACATGTAATGTGCAGCAGGTATTACTGGAATAGAATCTTTTGTAATATCAATATTCAATGATAAACATTTCTCATAGATGTTAGGAAAGTGATTTTTTAATTTTTTAGAATCCAAATGAGTACAATCCAATAAGACATGATCGCTACCAGAAATTTTCATCTCTTGATCAATGGCACGTGCAACAATGTCACGTGGAGCAAGGCTTCCTCGCTCATCATATTTTTTCATAAACTTTTTACCATCAACTGTCCTTAAAATTGCACCAAATCCTCTTAGCGCTTCAGTAATTAAGAATGAAGGTTTAACTCCTGGATTGTATAATGATGTAGGATGAAACTGGATGAATTCCATGTTTTCAATAATTCCTTTAGCTCTGTACACCATTGCTATCCCATCTCCAGTAGCAATTTTTGGATTTGTGGTTGTATCATATAAATTTCCTGTTCCTCCTGTTGCAATTAAGGTTATTTTAGAAAGATAGGTATCAACATCATCTGTTTCTAAATTTAAAATATACGCTCCATAACATTCAGTATCTTTATGATTTCTTTTAACCAATTTACCAAGATGGTGTTGTGTTATCAGATCAACTGCAAAATGATCTTCTAATATCTCAATATTTTTATGCGATTTTACTCTTTGTACTAATGAATTCTGGATTATTTCTCCAGTATTATCTTTATGATGTAAAACTCTGTACTCAGAATGCCCACCTTCTCTACCTAAATCATATTTTCCTTTTTCGTTGAGATCAAAATGAACACCCCAATCAATCAACTGTTTTATTTGTACAGGTGCTTCTCTAACAACCATCTCAACAATTTCACGATTACATAATCCGTCTCCAGCATTTATAGTATCTTCAATATGTTTTTTAAAATTGTCTGGTTCATAAGTGACAGCTGCAATTCCACCCTGAGCATATTTTGTATTTGTTTCATCAAGTGAAGCTTTGCTAATAATGATTACCTTGCCATATTCGGCTACTTTCAAAGCAAAGCTGAGTCCGGCAATTCCTGATCCAATTACAAG
>PKTC01000377.1 GCA_002869305.1 Marinilabiliales bacterium | reverse complement strand
TAATCGGCAACCTGATGGAACGCCTTATCGCGCAATTGGAATTCAAACGGACATAACGAATGTTAAAACGTCAGAATTAAAATTAAAGGAGAGCGAAGAAAATTTCCGACAGTTATCAGAAAACATTAACGATGCATTTTGGTTAAGATCTTTGGATCAGAAAGTTATTTATGCAAATCCTGCTTGTTATAAAATTGTAGGAGAGCAATTTAAGCAAGTTTTCGAAAATTTTGAATCCTATAAAATGTGGATTCATCCTGATGATCGCGAAAAAATTGTTCAACAAAGAAAAAGTAATTCACAAAAGCCCAACCAAAGTCATTTTTACGAACATAGAATAATCAATAGTGACGGTGAAGTTCGTTGGTTATGGATCAGAACTTTTCCGGTATTCGACTCTAATGGTAAATTATACCGTCGGGCAGGAATAGCAAGTGATATTACAAATCATAAAAAACTCCTTTCGGATTTAGTACAGGCTAAAGAAAAAGCCGAAGAAAGTGATAGATTAAAATCTTCTTTTTTGGCCAATATGTCACATGAAATTCGCACTCCAATGAATGGAATCATTGGATTTGCTGAGCTTTTGAAAGATCATGGTATTTCAATACAGGAAAAATTAGAATATCTTAAAATAATTGATTCGAATGGTAAACAACTGCTCAACCTAATTAATGATATTATTGATGTTGCCAAAATGGAAGCTGGTCAAATGTTTATAAACAAAACCATAATTGAAATTAATCCTCTTCTAGAAGAGATTTACCAGTTTTTTCAAGAGGAACAAAAAAGACTTAAAAAGGAAAATATTCAATTTAATCTTACTATTCCTGCAGGGAATAAACATACCATATTCGCAGATGATTATCGTATTACGCAAATTTTAAACAACTTACTTAGCAATGCTTTTAAATTTACTGAGAAAGGAAGCATCACAATGGGGTATTCTCTTATGGATTGGAATAATGACTCATATTATCAGTTCTTTGTTTCAGATACCGGTATTGGTATCGATGAAAATATGCAGAATTTTATTTTTGAACGTTTTGGACAAATTGAACCTAAAAAACGTAGCAATCAACAAGGAACCGGTCTGGGTCTCGCTATATCCAAAGGGTTAATTGAACTGTTAGGTGGTAAAATTTGGTTTGAATCTACACCCGAAGATATTTCGATGGGCATAAATGGTAGTACTACTTTTTATTTTACTCTACCTGTTAGTCATATAAAAAAAACAAAAGATCACATACAATTTGAACTAAAACCCAATACTGAGATGAAAAATTTAAATAATGCACATATTTTGGTTGTTGAAGATGATCATGATAATCTTGAATTACTTCGCAGATACCTTCAAAAAGCCGGTGCAAATGTTATAATTGCCCGCAGTGGCAGTGAAGCTATTGAAGCGGTAAAATCGAATCATCACATAAAGGTAGTTTTAATGGATATTCGTCTTCCCGATATGGATGGATTCGAAACAACACAACAAATTAAAGAGATTAATCCGAACCTTCCGGTTATTGCACAAACGGCTTATGCAATGTACAATGATCGTGAAATTTGTTTAAAGAACGGCTGTGACGATTACATGGCAAAACCTCTTGATAAAGAGATTTTATATCAGAAAATAAATCAGTACATTTACCATTAAAATAAATTGTATGCAAAGATCACTTATAATTGGCTTATTATCAGCACTTATTCTGGTAATATTTGCTTTGAGAAATAGCGTTCCGGTTGAACTTGATTTCATCTTTGGAAATCCCGTTCAAGGTTCCCTTTCACTTATATTACTTATCACTGTTATCATAGGAATTTTCGTTGGCTTGTTGCTTTCTTTTCCAACCATTAAAAAGCTAAAATCTTCTATCTCTGATAATAAATCAGAAATAACTACACTAAAGAAAATTTTAGATGAGTATAAAAAAGAGTACGGTATAAGTAAAAATTCAAGCGAAAATAAGGAACAGGAAAACAATACTAAAGAAAGGAAGGAAGATTAATTTGTAGACTTTTTAAGTGTGTTCGTTTCAGTTTGGTATCCTTTCTTTTTCCATTCTTTAATCCCTTTATCCAGACTATAAACATTTTTAAATTCCATTTCTCTACAAATAATTTCTGCAGCCTTTCTACTTCTCACGCCCTCATCACAGTAGATAACAATAAGTGTTTCTTTTGGAACATTTTTTAATAATTCTTTCAATGCATTTTTTTCTGCAGCACTATGAGATCCATGTATTCTTTCTTTTCTATAATCGCTGTATAACCTTACATCTATGATAAGAGGATTCTTTGTTTCAATCATTAAATTAAATTCATCACAACTAATTTTCGAATAGCAGGAATTGACTTCTTGAGTAAAACCTACTATATTTAACATAAATAAGAATGCTATATTTAGAATTATTGCTTTCATGCTTTTCAAAACTAATGGTATCTGCAAATTTAAATCATTCGTTTAATATTGTTGCGATATTCCTAACTTGAGAACTAACTTAAGATCAGTAATTATGAAAATTGGTATTATAATTGGCAGAATTGGTGGTGTTGATGGTGTAGCCCTTGAAACCGAAAAATGGATCGACGTTTTTAAAAAAATGGGTCATGAAATATTTATTATTTCAGGGCAATTCGAAGGTAGAAAAATTGATTGCTCGCACGAAACCCGAGTTCCAGAAATGTCTTTCTTTTCTCCAGAAAGTTACTGGGAACAAAAAAAAGCTTTTTTTCATCCGGATTATAACCAGGATGATTTGATTGAACATCTCCTTCTATATGCTAAGGTTATTGAGGATAAAATAGTTGCATGGATTAATAAATATAAAATTGATTTGTTACTTTCGGAAAATGCTTCTTGCCTTCCCTCCCACATTTCTATGGGCATAGCCATTAAAAATGCTGTCCTAAAAACCGAAAAACCCATCATCACACACGATCATGATTTTGCATGGGAACGTGGCGACAGATATGTTTCTCCACACCCGAAAATTAATGAGTTTGTTGAGAACGAATTTCCTCTTCGATTACCCAATAGCTATCATGCCGTAATAAATTTACACGCGAAAAGCACTTTAAAAGAGCGCTTTGGTCGCGATTCTGTTGTAGTTCCGAATGTAATGAATTTTGATAAACCATATGGCTTAATTACAGATCACAACACAGATCTTAAACACGACTTAGGTGTTGATAAAGAAGATATTTTACTCTTTCAAATTACTCGCATTGTTGTTAGAAAAGGAATTGAAACTGCCATTCGTTTAATTGATCAATTGCAGGATAATAAAATAAAATTAATAATTACAGGCAATTATGCCGATGATGCTGGTAGTGCTTATTATATGAAATTGGTCGATTTAATTCATGATCTAAAACTAAGTAAACAGGTTCAATTTGCGTATCATAGCTTTTCTTCAAAAAGTCATTCCATTAATCATACGGGTAAGTCTTATTCTCTTTCGGACGCTTATGCACATGCACGCGCATGCACTTATTTTAGTACGTACGAAGGTTTTGGAAATGCTTTTGTTGAAGCTGTTCTGGCCAAGCGTCCTATTTTTGTTAATAATTACAAACCTGTTTATTGGCCTGATATTGGTAGCAAAGGCTTTAAAACCGTAATGCTTGAAGACAATGTTATTACTGACACAGCATTAAAAGAAATGCAAGAAATAATTTATAATTTAGATTTGAATAAAGAAATTGCAGAATACAATTACCAACTGGGTAAAAAATATTTCTCTTATGATACTTTGGAAGAAAAACTTACTGAGTTAATTAATTTAGCTATTAGCTGATATTAATACATTTTAATACTATTTCCGGTGAGATTTCTTCTTTTATTATATAGTTTCTTGCTCCTGCTTCGAGCATTGCTTTAATATCATCCAACTCAGAATGAAATGATACTGCTATAACCTTAATATTCCTGTATTGATCAACAATCCTTTTTGTAGCATGCACTCCATCCATAACTGGCATTTGTTTATCCATAAAAACAATGTCTACTGAATGCTTTCTAACAATATTTAAACATTCTTCTCCGTTTTCTGCCTCATATAAGTTATCATACTTATCATTAAGTTTTTCCTGAAGCATGAATTTAAATGCATCACGAAATTCACTGTTGTCATCAACGATAATTATATTCATATCTTTTTAGTTTATATTAACTTGGGTTATCAATTCAAATTGAAATCCTTCATCCTTATTAGAATTAATCATATAAGTTCCATGAATGGTTTTAATTCTATTTTTAATATTGTTAAGCCCTAATCCTTCCGGTTTTAGTTCCTTTAATTTTTTGGTATTTAGCCCAATGCCATCATCTTTATACCTTAAAATTAAACTTTTGTTTTCGTATAGCAACTGAACCGTGATTTTCTTTGCTCTGGCATGTTTTAATGTATTATTCACAAGCTCTTTTAATATCCTATAATATACGGTTTCTATTTTTATTCCAAACCTAATATCTTTCAATATTGACTCAAATTGAATTTTTATAATTTCCTTTTGTGTATTTATATATGAGTTAATTGCCGAAACTAAACCATATTCGATTAAAACATTTGGACTTAATGCATTAGACACTTCTCGAACATTGGTAATTGTCTCTTTTACTAATTCCTGCAATTTATTTTTTATAAAATCCTGTTTATCTGCGTTTTGATTTAACATTTCAATATACATTTTCAAACTTGAAAGCAGAGGGCCCACTTCATCGTGAATATCACTTGCAAGTCTTTGTCTTTCTTTCTCTTCAGTTTCTATCATCACATCAAAAATTCTTTGTTCGAACTGCTTTCGTTCTTTTATATTTCTAATAACTGAAAGAATTGCTTTGTTGCCTTCATAATTAATTAACTTGCTGTTTCCTTCAAAAGGTATTTCCAGTCCATTTTTAGATCTCATGATAAATTCCTGCGCCGGCATCTTTTTTCCTTGCAACATTTTTTTAATTCTTGATTCTACTGTATCCCAATAACGTTTTTGTATTATTTTTCTGGGCGATTTGCCTATTATTTCATTTATTTCATAGCCCAGCTCATCTTCCAGGGCTTTATTTATATTGATAATCTTCACTTCTTTATCAATAATCATGATAATATCTTTACTGTTATGGTAGATGTTAAGTATCTTTTCCTCGCTCTCTGTCAACGCAATCTCCGCTAGTTTACGTTTCGTAATATCTTCTACTAATCCGATTCCAGAAATAATCTGGTTATTTTCATCTTTAATCCCATTAAATAATACTCTTACAAACGTTTCCTTATCGGTAGTAACAGATTGATACCAATCTTCAAAATATGCCTTTCCTGATTTTATTGATTCCTTAACGCAATTTATTAGTTTATTGTTTTTTAAGTCACGAAGCATGTTAAAACCGATCAAAGCTTTTGCGCTCGAACCTATAATTTCGGCAAAACTCTCATTACAATCCGTTAATTCACCTGTCATATTATAATGAAAAATACCCATCGGAGAGCCATGAAAAATATTTCGGTATTTTTCTTCACTTTCCATAAGGGCTGTTTCTGCTAATTTTCTTTCAGTAATATCTTGAATTGCTCCAAAAATATGAATGGGATTATTATCCGAATCATATTCTATTTCACCATATCCATGAACCCAACGCTCTTCACCGTCCGAAATACGTTCAATTTTATATTGTTTATTAAAGGGTTCATGATTTTGAAGAATATTAATGCTAAAATAATCCATCATTTCTTCTCTATAATCTCGATGAATAATATCTAACCATGATTTAAAGCTCTTTTCGTAGCTTTCATCAATTCCATAAATAGTATTCAATATATCTGAACTTTTCCAGTTATCAGTTT
Organism: Marinilabiliales bacterium; assembly: GCA_002869305.1. GTDB lineage: Bacteria > Bacteroidota > Bacteroidia > Bacteroidales > UBA12077 > UBA12077. The sequence goes on along the minus strand of PKTC01000377.1, from coordinate 5,701 downwards.
TAACATTATAGAAGTAATTTCCCAGACCCGCTATTCGTTCTGCCTTTTGTAATTGATTCCTGCTTATAATAAGCTTTTCTTCTGCTTCTTTTCTTTTCGTGATATCTCTAAATAAAGCCTGCATTCTTCCGTCTTCTAGAATTTTTGTTTTCATTTCAACAAAAACTACTTTTCCGTTTTTCTTTATTAACTCTCTCTCTCGAAGAACCGTATCTCCCTTTTTTACAAGATCGTACCGAAGAGGTGTGCTTGATAAAACCTCCGGTTTAAACAACATGTTTATGTTTTTTCCTATCAGCTCTTCTTTTTTATAGCCCGAAAGATTACAAATACTTTGGTTTGCTTCAATAATTTCTCCTCCCTTTATCCCAACCAATATTCCATCGGCTGCTTGTTCAAATAGTGTGCTAAATTTTTTCTCGCTTTCAATTAAGGATTTTTCAAATTCTTTTTGTTTAGAAATATCTCGCCAGATTGTAAAAATCATTTCTTTTCCATTGTAAGGAATTCTAGTTAACGCCACATCCATGATCAGTTCTTTTCCATTCTTATCCAGATGAATCCAATCGAATCTATGATAACCATTTTTATATGCGATGTCCATCATTTCCTGTGCCTTTTTATAAGAAAGCTTACCATCAGGCTGATATTCAGGAGATAATTTAGAAGGATGTATTTTAAAGATTTCCTCTTTCGAATCGTACTTTAGCAGGTCCACCGCTGCTTTATTACAGTCAATAAAATAGTAATCTTCTATTAATAATATTGGATTTTGAGATTTTTCAAATAATAGTTGAAATTTTTCTTCGCTCTCTTTTAGTCCAGTACCTGATAGTTTTTCATCCGTAATATCTGTTAAAGACCCTACCATCTCCGTGGTTTTTCCATTTTCTACCACGGGTGCTTCGTGTATTCTGACATACACTTTATTACCCTTCTTATGAATTAGTTCTAATTCATATGGTTCCTGAACTTTTCCTGTTTCAATGGCTTTAATGGTTTTTAAATATCCCTCTCCGTTCATGGGATGGTCCGATGCTAACTCTGTCCACTTCATCATTGCTTCTTCTGGCTTATATCCCAGAACATCATATACTTGAGGACTAAAATATGTAATTTCATGATTAGCTGTGTGACTATAAAAAACGTTGGTGCTATGATTCAATACGTTATTTAGCATTACCTCCTTTTTATTCAAAATCTCTTTCAACTGATTCTTATCTTCAGCCATTTTTTGAATTTCTTGCTGCAGTTCTTGAATCCTATTTTTTAAATCCTGGTCTTCATTTTTAGCTTTCATATAAAAACATATTAATCATGAAAAAAATCTTGCATAATACTATCAGAAATAAACATCCCTTTTTCAGTTAAGATAAAATTATTAGCAATATTTATCATTAAATTATTACTTAGATATTTTTTACTTTTAGTAATAAAAAAATCATAGTATTCTTTTCCAAATTCTTTTTTCAGCCTTTCGGTACTTATTCCACACATTGTTCTTAAAGAAGTAATTAAAAATTCGTTAAATTTTTCCTTTTCTGTTAAAATTTCTTGTTCATTTGGTATTTTTCCCTTTAATATTCCGTCCAAATACCCACGTAGATTTTGAATATTCCATTGTCGTGAGGTTAAATTATATGAGTGTGCAGAAGGTCCTAGTCCTAAATACTTTACTCCCATCCAATAATTTGTGTTGTGCAATGAAATAGATCCATCCTGGGCAAAATTTGATATTTCGTAGTGTAAAAAGCCGTTTTCTTTTGTTTTTGCTATTAACATTTTAAATTGATCCAAACTTTCTTTTTCGGTTGGTAAATTCAATTTATCATTTTGGTAATATTTGTAAAAAAGAGTTTTGGGTTCAATGGTTAAATGATATGCTGAAATATGCTGAATATTTAAATCGAACGCTTTGTCAATATTTGTTCCCCAGTCCTTCAAATTCAAATCTGGTAAACCATAAATCAGATCAATGCTAATATTATTAAATCCTATATCTTGTGCATATCGAATCGAACTAATTGCCTGATTAACTGTGTGTTTTCTTTTCATTCTCTTTAAATCCTGATCATTAAAAGACTGAATACCAATGCTTAAACGATTAAAACCCAACTGACGAATACTCTTTAAATAATCGTGTGTTAAATCATCCGGATTTGCTTCCAAGGTAATTTCCTTATTTTCCTCAAGCTTAAAATTCTTTTTAATCTCAGAAATAATATAATCTAATTGATCTGTTTTTAACAATGAAGGTGTGCCACCACCAAAATAAATTGTTTGAATGGGTTCATTTTGTAGATAGTCCTTTTGTATATGTATTTCTTTGCCGAGTGCTTTTACAAAATCCTCCTGGTACTTACTTGTTGCAACGGAGTAAAAATCGCAATATGCGCATTTTCCTCTGCAAAATGGAATATGTAAATAAATTCCTGCCAATTGTTTACTTATTAATATACCCCATTATTACGTTAGAAACGGCTCTTGGTTCAGGAGGAAGTGCATAAACATTTTCATCGTAATGGCTATTATAAGGTGAGATATTTAGCGTTTGTCCGTTTATCACTAGTGTGCTGCTTCCTCCAGGGTCAAACCCCATGGCATGTTTTATACCAAACTTTTTTAAAATTTCTGCCATATTTTTATGTGTAGCTACAACCGATTCCCGAATTCTTCCATTAATTGTTAGCACAATTAAATTTCCCTTTTGATCAATTCCTGCCGCTATTTTCGGTCCTCTCATATCCGTGTAGTCAAGTCGTGCTGCTTGTGTTTTGATAGAATTTTGTGTTTTCCATCCCTCTTTGACCATATCTAAAACAACATTTCCATTATTTATAAGCATGGGTCCTGCTTCAATGGCATAGCTAATATCTTCTAATCCTTGAACAACAATTTCCAATTCATCATTCATTTTCCATTCTTTTGGAAACTTTTCCCTTGGAATTACCAATGTTAAACCCACAGGAATTATTCCAACCAACTGTTTTTCAACAACATCAATCACTTCTTTGATAATATTTCCCGCTAATCTAATAACTACACCTTTTTCTATTAATATTTCTTTTTTATCATACATTAAATCATAAAAAACAGCTTTACTCTTCTCATATTTTGCATTGTACTGATCTTCAGCAAACTCTATGTAGCTTGTTCCACGTGAAACAATAATTCCTTTAGAACAATTCACTCTTGAGATATTAACTCCCTCTTTTTTAAAAATCAATGCTGGTTTATTAAATAAAGGGGCACTTAATAATTTACCAGCCGTTATTAATAGTCCAAGTGGTGATCCAATATAGGATTCCGGCAATCCTAATTTACCAACAAGCTCTGCATTAAGAATATAACCTCCGTTCCATGCAATTTTTGCTAAGCATCCATTTTTCTTATTTAAGTCTTTAACAAAATCAGTTACTTTTTTAGTTTTCTTGCTTGATATGGCTACAAACTTCCACTCTTTACTTTTATTAAGCATGGCCTTCGCAATAACTCCATTCCATGGCATTCCGTCACTATACACACCACTAACATATTCGTAACTGACCACATCCTGTTTTTCTTCTTTGTTCAGTAAATCTTCAATTACCTTTTTGATCGGAGACATTTTTGTTTCTGCATCCTTCTTTAAGTTTGAGTAAACTTCCTTCTCTCCATATTTTTTAACCGCTTCTTTAAAATCCGCACTTTTAATATAATTATTAAAGTCCTTGGCAGTTTGAACAGGTGTTGGAAATGCGAGCGTAACTCTAAGTCCTGCAGGAACAAACTGAATATATCCGCTTCCAATCGGGATTCCTAAAATGGATTCAGTAAATTTATTTTCCACCTTACCGATATGAAACCTATCAATATCAACGATATCCGTCATAACAGCTGATTCCTGCCTGTTAGAAATTATTACTCCTTTTTCATTTTTTATCAGGTTTAATACTGCTATAGCTTGTTTGCCTAACTGATTAAAATGAATTCCACCGCACAATTGTTTGGTTTCAATTACTTGTAAAAGCTTGTATTTTTGAAGGAGCAATAGCTCTTCATCATTTCCTTCCGAAATAAAATCTCTGATGCTTTGACTATTATAATTTTCTATTGTAGTTACATTACTAGCCATAACGTATATTGGAGATATATGACCTGCGTTCTTATTTAGAATTTCTTCCGTTAATTCTTCTTCAATTCCGAGTTCTAAGCGAGAGCGTATCGATTGAAGAGCAAAAAATTCTAGCTCGTTTTTAATATATTTTCCGGGAAAATATGCAATTGGAACATTCGACTGTAATTTTATTATTAATTCTCTTCTATCATCAATTCCTAAATATGTGCTTGAAGTTAATTGTGAAAGAGCCAGATCTATATCTGTAAAAAAGTGAGCGTTTTTGCGAATCCTTGGAGTCTTTTCAGTCCTTAGTATTTCGTGATATAATGAATTTATTAATCCTCCTAGTTCCTGTATAGTAAAATCCTGGTATGGATAAAAGTGTTTATTTCTATGGCGATAAGGTAAAGAATGATCATGTTGTATTTCTAATTCTCCTGTTTTATATAAAAAAATTTGTTCCACCGAATTATAAAATAATATTTTCTCTTTTTCTTCAAATATATCATTTCCTCTCTGCACCATTTCATGCGCATAGTTATAAGCAATTCCTCTAATCATTTGCTCTTCTACTCTAAAATAACTTGGATCAATTAATGATTTTAACATGATCATAAACCGAAGTCTACCATAACCTGGCAAATATTCACGGTTTTTTGTATTCAGTAGTTGGTTCAATCCTATGCTGGAATAATTACAGAAGTCTTTATATTCTGATATAGCATTTTTAACTTTTCTTATTATTTTTTTATTCATCTTCAATTGTCTGTACATGCTATAACATATCTCCTCAATATTACTTTTTAGAGCATTTAAACTATACCGTTTATCTACTACCTGGTGATTTTGTAATATTTCATCCGAGAATTGATGTGGGAAAAACACTCGATCAATAATTTTCTTAACGTGCTTTTTGGCTATCGTTTTCCCGTCGAATTCTATTACTTTTAATCTTTCAGAATGTGGTAAATGTTCTCCTATAACCTCTGAATAAACATTTTCAGGATAATATCTGCTACAAAAGATTGGTGTACAACATGCAGAAGCTTCAATAATGGGCAAACCCCTTCCCTCAGTTTTGCTTGGTAATAAAATTAATGAAGCAATATTATATAGTTCTGGAATACCTACCGGATGATCGAAATGCTTTTTAAATTTTTGTTTATCTAATTCACTGAATAAGAAAGCCAAATATATTTTATTGTTTACTTCATCATCCAAGATTTCCAATAGCTCATTAAATTTTCTAACTAAGCGTTTGAAATATTCAAAATGTCCTGCTGCAATTGGTCCGGTTATTAAAATGGTTAATTTTAAATGCTTCGTTTCTTTGAATTTCTTATAAAAGTCTGGGTCATCAAATAATTTTTCAATCAGTTCAAATCCAATTTCTATTCTTTTTCGTGAAATAATCCTTGTGGGCTGAAGAAATAATATATTCTCATTTAAAAATTTGCTTAGTCTTTTCGTTTTTCTAGCCCCAATTAATATTGGTCTTGGATTATCTGGTGAAACAAGATCAGATTCTATTACGTCCTTTGCCGAATAACTTATTAATGTACCGGAATATCGGCTTAGCACTTGCTCAAACTGATCAAAGTT
>PKTC01000380.1 GCA_002869305.1 Marinilabiliales bacterium | reverse complement strand
TGATTTTATTGGAGCAAATCTAAATACCTACCAGAACGGAATGTATGGTCTAACTCTAACCAAGCACAAAGACAGCTTTCTTAGTATCATGTCGGACGTACTGTTGAATCCAACTTTCCCTGAAGCAGAGATTGAAAAAACCAAACGCCAAAATATCTCTGGATTAATTTCTTCAAAAACAAATCCCGGTTTTATTGCCAATCGTGTTGGTCAAAAATTAAGAAATCCAAATCACCCTTATGGTGAAATTACTACGGAAGAAACTCTTGAAAACATTACAAGAGAGCATTTGGTAAAGTATTATAACTCCTATTATAAACCAAATACATCCTACCTTGTTATAGTGGGTAACATTAGCGTTAAACAAGCCAAGAAAGATGCTGAAAAATATTTTGGCGCCTGGGAAAGAGGAGACGTACCCAAACACAACTATCAGTTCCCAAATAAAAATATTGGAACTCGTGTTGCATTGGTTCACAAAGAAGGAGCAGTCCAATCTTATATTAACATAACGTATCCTGTTAACTTAAAAATTGGTGACTCAAATGCTATCCCTGCGATTTTAGCGAACGATGTGCTAGGAAGTGGTGTTTTTTCTGCTCGCTTAGTAGCTAATTTAAGAGAAGACAAAGGCTATACTTACGGAGCATATTCTGATTTATCAAGAAATCCTCTTGTAGGAAATTTTAGAGCTTATGCACAAGTAGGGACTGAAGTTACTGACGATGCTGTTAATCAGTTCATCATTGAAATGAATCGCATGAAGAATGAAATCATTGACAATGAAACATTGGCTCTTTTCAAAACAGTTAGAAATGGCAATTTTGCTCGTTCGCTTGAAAACCCGCAAACTATTGCTCGATTTGCTTTTAATAGTTTAAGATATAATCTTCCTGCTGATTATTATCAAACGTATATGGAAAAAGTTGAAGCTGTTTCAAAAGAACAAATTCAGGTTGTTTCTAAAAAGTATATTGATCCGGATCAGTCAATCATTGTTGTAGTTGGTGATAAATCAAAAATACTAGAGCCACTCAAAAAGTATAGTGCTAAAGGTGTGGTTGAATTGTATGATATCTATGGAAATCCTTTAAAAGAAGAAACGAAAAGGGATCTTCCGAAGGGTGTTAATGCTCAAACTGTGTTAAGTAAATATTTCGAAGCCATTGGTGGTGAAGAAAATCTTAACAAAATTCAAGACTATACCATGGTTGCTACAACTAATATGAATGGCATGGAAATAAAGCAAAAAACATATAGAAAAGCTCCCAATAAATATGCTATGACCATGTCTATGAATGGTAATGTTATGATGCAACAATCATTTAACGGAGAAAGAGGCATAATGAAGGGTTTCCAGGGCGAGCAAGAAATCACGGGAAAAGATCTTGAAAATTTAAAGATCAATGCAACTCTAAATGTAGAAATGAAATATGATGAGCTTTTCGTAAATGTTAGCCTTGAGGCAATTGAAACCATAAATGACAAAGATGCATATAAGCTAAAAGTTGTAAATCCTACCGGAGAAACTACTTTTGAGTATTTCGAGGTGGAATCTGGTTTAAAAGTTCAATCTAAACAAATTATTGTTGCTCCACAGGGAGAATTTACACAAATGCAAAATTATTCTGATTATCAAGAAATTGAAGGAGTAAAATTTCCTTTTAAAATTCAAATTTCCGGAGTTCAAAATATGGAATTAAATGTTGATTCGATTAGCATAAACACTGAACTAAGTGACGATTTGTTTTAATAATTAACAAACACTCCTTGCTAAATATTTTATAAAGGATTGGTTATTTGACCAATCCTTTATCTTTTTGAAAAAAGAATGATAATCCTACAAAAAGAATAAGCGAAGCTGTTATTACAAAAATATTAGGATCAAGACCCAATGGCAATTCAAACTGAGTTAAGGTGAGCGTTAAGGTTGTAGTGCCTCCAACCAGCATGGCCCAGAAGGCTGCAATTGGATGGCTTCTTTTCCAAAAAAAAGCTCCTAAAACTGGAATAAATAAACCAGACACCATGAAAGCATAAGAATATAACATCAATTGTAATACGTTTTGCATATTTAGAGCCAATAACAAAGCAAGCACTCCAATCAAAAGCGTTAAAATTTGCGACACTCGTAATTCTTTCTGGTCTGTTCTTTTGCAAGGCCAGATTTTACCCATTATATCAGTCAACACATTGCCTGATGCTGCCATTAGGCAACTATCTGCTGTTGACATTATTGCAGAAAAATAAGCAGACATCATTAATCCCATTAATCCTACAGGTAAAATGTTGCGTAAAAGTAACGGCAGTCCCATTTCAGCATCAAGACCTTCAATGGTTTCATATCCCATTGCAGCAAACATTCCATTATCAACAGCTACTCTTGAAAACAAGCCCAATATTACACCCATAAATGCCATGAGTGGCCACTCAAACAATCCCGCAATAAACCACGCCCTTTGAGCATCTTTTTTGCTTTTTGTCGCATAAATTCGCTGATAAAGTGTCATTCCAACAAACCAGATTGGTATAATTGTGACACCCCAATTCACTAATTGCTGCCAGCTTACATTTCTTAAGGAGAAAAACTCAGGATGAACCGAACTTCTTAGTGCATCCATCACTCCAATTGCATAATAACTAAGAGGAATACCAATAAAAATAAGTCCTCCCATCAAAATAATCCATTGTATAGTGTCGGTATAAATGACCGCCTTTAATCCTCCCATTACAGTGTAAATAACTGCAATTGCTCCCATAATAATTAATGCAGTTTTCATATCTAATCCTACAAATGATGCCGATGCTAATTTTGCTCCTGCTAATATTTGTGAGCTTGTAAAACCAATGTATCCAATTGCTGAAATTATACCTGCCAATAAAGCCACTTTGCCATTATAAAAATGCCCAAAGATCTGCGGAAAAGTGAATAGTTTTAAATCCCTTGACAACTTACTAACCCTGGGGATTAATACAACTGCCGTTAACCAAGCTCCAATTAACCCAGTAAAAAGCATCCAAGATCCTGCAATTCCCATTAAAAAACCAAGGCCTCCTAGTCCAATTGAAAATCCACCACCAACATCAGTTGCCACAACAGATAATCCGACATGAAAACTGCTCATTTTTCTTCCACCCACATAATAATCATCTGCATTTTTATTTTTTCTCAAGAAAAAAAATCCAACACCCAACATCAGAATCATATAAACAATAAAAATCAGTAAATCAATGTAGTGCATATCTTTTTTGTTTTAAATCTATTTTCAGTATGTTGAACTTAAACTAAAAAAATTTAAAAAATACCGCGGAAAGTATATAAAGAGATGCCTATAAAAATTTATAGGCAAAAATGAATTTATAATGATATGTTTATTACTTAAATTATCTATCATACAAGATCCCAAGACCTTATCTAAATATATATTATGTTAAACTTTAAATAGAGCTTAAGTAAGATGCTAATTTTCTATCAGTATTCTTTTGGTAATTAGCTCATTATCTATTACAAAACTAATAAAATATATGCCAGTATCCAAATCATTCATATCTATTTTATATTGATTTAAATACTCAATCTCCTCTGTTTTAACTACCGTTCCTAAAATATCATAAATACTTATGGTTACTTTCCCGGAAAAATGATCTATTTCCAAATATAGGTTTTCACCAGCTGGAATAGGATATATTTTAATAAAATCTTTAGTGGAACCTTTGATTCCATTTGAAAGAGACACAGTATAAGTACTATCATAATTTTTTTGCAAGTTTTCATTGTCTTCCGCAACTATAGAAAAATAAACTTTTTCACCTATAGACTGTTTTGGTATTTGACCATAATATTTACCTCCTGATAAATTCATGCCCAGATCTGAATAAGAAGATGATTCTAATTTCCATTTCAACAAAACATTGCTAATGGAGCCATCTGAATCTTCAGCTAAGCAAGAAACAATAACATGGTCATTTTGTGTTGGATTATTAGGGCTTATGTTAACATCAGAAATTACCGGGGCCTGATTTTCACCATCAAATACAGTGTAATTAAATTCAGAACTTACAACTAATGCTGATTCATTGTCTTTGGCTTCAACTATAAAATAAATGATTGTTCCATCATCTTGGGCAGGAATTACTCCAAAATAGGAATCTGAAGTATTTGTCATAATCACTTCGTTGTTGTGCGCGGCTGTTGATATTCCCCATTTTACCTTTGCCTCTGCTATAGAACCATCTGAGTCTGTTATTATTGCTGATATTCCAACGATATCTGTGCTTACTGGATTGGTTGGATCAAAACTTACATCGGAAATTTCAGGTAATAAATTTTCATCTTCTACAGTATAATTAAATGCAGTTGTTTGTGCTGATCCTCCATCCTCATCAACAGCATATATAATAAAATAAATCTGTGTTCCTTTATTTTGTTCAGGAATTTGACCATTATAGTTATTTGAGGTCCCCGTTAATAAACTCGTATTTGGATAAGAGTCTGGCGCGGTTCCCCAATGGATTTCTGCAATAGAAATTGTTCCATCTGTATCAATTATAGTTGCGCTAACATTGACAGACTCATCACTTTGTGGGCTAGTTGGATAATAACTAATGTCTGAAATTTGAGGAGAGTTGTTTCCCTCTGCAGTAAACACGAAGCTATTTTCATTCGAACGATTTATTCCTCCATTATTGTCGGTTGCTTCAACCAAGTAATAAATAGCTGTTCCTCCAACTTGCTTGGGTATGATTCCTGAATAAATATCATTAGAACCGGAATATGACATTGAAACCTTATTTGGATGGTTTCCTGATGTTGTTCCCCATTGTATTTCCGATGAAGCAATGGTTCCATCTTCATCGGTAATTGTTGCCGAGAGACTAACATCCTCTGTTTCCAGTGGGCTTGTAGGATTAATGCCTATATTACTAATTTGTGGGTTTTTGTTTGTGATTTCATCTCCTGTAATTAATACATCATCTACTTCCCAATATGCTGAAGTTCCTGTACCTGTTCCTGATGAAGTATAGTGGAAAGCAAAATAAACATCCGTTCCTGAAATTGCAGAAATATCAATATTGCCTGAGCTTGTCCAGACTTGGTCATTTTCGGCACACCAGGTTGCAGATAATGTATTCCAGGATGCTGCACCAGGATCTCCAGACCCTGTATAGCTTACTGAATACTTAATTTCAATAGGAGGGTAATAATTGTCTGCATATTTATTCCATGATTTAAAGCTTAGTACCTCATTTTCATAAGCGTTTAAATTCTGAACAGGAGAAATTAACCAATCGTCACAGGCAACATCAGATCCATATGCATTTATTTCCATATATCCCATCCCGCATTCCCAGTTCCTGGTTCCTGATACACTATATGTAGTCCAATGAGTAGCAGGGCAAATGGAAAAATCCTCATCAAGCAAATCATTAGAACTACCCACATCGCTTACAACAAATGTGTTTACTGTGCTTGTATTACTTTCAGAATTATCATCGGTTGCCTCAATTTCATAATAAACAATCGTTCCATTAGATTGTGCTGGTATTTCTGTATCAGCAACATAAATGTCGCCCATTGATACAGACATCTGGATAGTGTTGGATAATGAACCAGTGCTTAGTCCCCAGCGCAACTCTGCACTTGATATTGTGCCATCCGTGTCGGTTATGGTCGCACTAATACTTACATCATCGCTGGATGTTGGCTCCGCAGGATCCTCAATAATATTGGTTATTGAAGGAAGAGAATTTCCTGAGCCGCCCCAAATTCTTGCCACATATTGTGAGCTGTCAACAAAAGGATTTCTATTGTTTTGATATGAATATACCACTTCGTTTCGATTTCTTTCAAAATCATCAACAGGATCCTGATTGTGCCATTCCAATAATGTGCTTAATTTTCCAAAGATTGGACTAGATGTGCTTCCTGTAATGTAATCCACTAGTTCTAGGTCTGGCTCTCCAGAAACATCACCTTCATAGCGGACCGCCATATAAAACATCATTCTTGCCACATCACCCTTTACTGCATCCCGAGGTTCCCAGGAGTCGGAATCCCAGTAGCACTCTGTTGCTTCCGTATGCTGAGTTCCTCCATTATCAAAATCTTTATTTCCACGATCGGAGTTTACAGAAACATCAGAAGGTCTTAAGTGGTGAGCGTCCGTTCCAGCAGGAGGTGTTGTGCCAAAGTCTCCATGAGATTTAGCCCAAACATGCTCTCTATTAAAATCAGGATAAACTGAAGACTTAGAAATAGATCTTCCTGTATAGATCAGGATAAAATTACTGCTGTTATCAGGATCTTCATCCGATTCCTTTAGTATGGTCCATAAATCATCATAAGTCTTTTCTGTATGATCGTCAATAATATTGTGTAAAGCTGACTTTAGAGAGTTTCCAGATAAACCATTTGCACTATCATAATAACCAGTTGGGATTTGTGAAAAGCCTTTTTGGAATGAAATTAATATCAATACGGTAATTAAAAACTTTTTTATCATCATTCTAAAGATTAGAGCGTTATTCAAAATTTGGGTCGTTAATGTTACAAAAAATTATTTAAAATAATCTATGATTCTTACAGTAATTCTTTACATTCGTAATTATTAGAAAAAGTATCTGTTATTTTATCATTAATACTATAAAATGCCTATAGATGAGGGTTGTAATACAAAGAGTAAATCATGCTGCAGTAACGGTAAGAAATAAAAAGAAGTCCGAAATTAATCTCGGTTTACTTATACTTGTCGGTATAGAGAATGAAGATAATTTTGATGACATAGAATGGTTAAGCAATAAAATAGTTCAATTAAGAATTTTTGATGATCAAGAAGGCATTATGAACCTCTCAATCAAAGATATTAACGGAGAAATTCTGACCATCAGCCAATTTACATTACATGCTAAAACAAAGAAAGGAAATCGCCCATCCTACCAAAAAGCTGCAAAACCGGAAATTTCTATTCCAATATACAAAAAGTTTGTAGAACAATTAGAATCTGATTTAGGTAAGAAAGTTAAAACGGGAGAATTTGGTGCTTATATGAAAGTTAATTTAGAAAATGATGGCCCGGTTACAATTATTATTGACACAAAAAACAAATCTTTATAAATGAAAATAACCCCCAAGAAATCCCTTGAACGAGCTACTCTCGTTGTTACATCATTTGCCGCCTTTGTTACTCCATTTATTGGCTCAGCAACAAATATTGCTCTTCCTGCTATAGGTAAAGAGTTTTCGGCTAACGCAGTAATGCTGAGCTGGGTTGCTACTTCTTTTCTCTTATCAGCTGCTGTTTTTCTAGCACCCTTTGGACGTTTAGCTGATATTGTAGGCAGAAAGAAAATCTTCAATTTAGGTTTAATCATCTTCACTATTGCTTCATTTTTATGTGCGTTTTCTCCAAACATTCAGACTTTAATTATTTGGCGCATACTACAAGGAATGGGAGGTGCTTTTATCTTTGGAACCGCGATGGCTATTATAACCTCTGTTTTTCCTCGAGAAAAACGAGGAAGTGCTCTGGGAATAGTTGTTGCTTCGGTTTATTCAGGTTTAACATTGGGTCCATTTATTGGAGGTGTTTTAACTAAAACCTGGGGTTGGGAAGCAATCTTTTTATTTACTGTACCTTTAGGATTACTTTCGATTATTTTAAGTTTTATCTATTTTAAAACAGATTGGGCAGATGCAAAAGGCGAGAAATTTGATTGGAAAGGATCAATAATTTATGGTTTGGCGATTGTTTCATTAATGTACGGTCTTGGGGAACTTCCTGGAATTCGTGGGTTAGCTTTCACTATTTTAGGGGTGGTCGGAATTGCTGTTTTCATTAGATTTGAGAAGAAACAAGAATTCCCGGTGATAAGAATACAATTATTTCAGAATAATCGTGTTTTTGCATTTTCAAACTATGCTGCTTTAATCAATTACAGTGCAACTTTTGCGATTGGTTTTTTGCTAAGCCTTTATCTTCAATACATAAAAGGATTAAATCCTCAAGAAGCAGGACAGGTTTTAGTAATTCAACCTTTGTTAATGGCCATCTTTTCTCCAATTACAGGTAAATTATCCGATAAAATTGACGCTGGAAAGGTTGCCTCAATTGGAATGGCCATAATATCTGTTGGTTTATTTGTAATTACATTTATTGGAAAAAATTCTAGTATTTGGTTTATTATTCCTATTCTCGTGGTTTTTGGGATAGGTTATGCTCTGTTTTCTTCGCCTAATTCGAACGCGATTATGAGCTCTGTTGAAAAAAAACACTATGGCCTGGCATCTGGTGCCGTGGGCACTATGAGGCTAGTAGGTCAAATGTCGAGTATGGGAATTGCCATGATGATTTTCTCTGTGTTTATAGGGAAAGTTGAAATTAATCCTTCAAATTATGATCAGTTTATTATAAGTATCAGAACAGCTTTTTTCATTTTTGCTGTATTATGTTTTATTGGAATTTTCTTTTCATTAGCAAGAGGTAAATCTAAATAATATGACTATTAAGGAAGCACAAAACAAAGTAGACAGTTGGATAAAAACGTATGGGGTTCGTTACTTTAACGAACTAACTAACATGGCTTTGCTTTCCGAAGAAGTTGGAGAGCTTGCAAGAGTTATTGCCCGTAAATATGGCGAACAATCCTTTAAGGAAAGGGATAAACTAATAAGTCTTGAAGAAGAAATGGCGGATATCCTTTTTGTTCTAATTTGTTTGGCAAACCAAACAAATGTTGATTTAACAAAAGCCCTGGAAAAAAATCTTGACAAGAAAACATCGAGGGATAGTTCCAGACATTTAAATAATGATAAATTAAAAAAGGAATAACATTTTTCTGTTTTTATTCAAAATTCTTATTTAAAATTCCAATTTTGTTTTTCAATATAGTAATTTGTAATACTTTGAGTGGAATTAACTATTTTTGTTTATCCTCTAATGTTAAAAAACTTTATATATTACAACTCAACATCTAGTAAATTCTTTTAAATAAAGAAAATATGATTTCTACAAAAGAAAAAAGAACACCCTTGGTGGAATTTCCTAAAGACGATATGCTTAAACTAATTAAAAGTTTTAGCCCAGAGAGATTAGCAACTTTTCTGGATGTAACCGACCTGAAAGCAGATACGCTTGGTCCTAAATTAGATAAAATGGCAAATTGGGCAACATCCTTAAAATGTGCATCTGTTTGTGTAAATCCAGTTGAAGTTGATCGTTTGCCCTTATTGTTAAAGGGAACAGGAGTTATGGAAACTTATGTTATGGATTTTCCATTAGGAAAAGTTGATATCGATTTAAAGGCTAGAATGACAGAAGATACGGTATTCAAAAGCAGGAAACTTAGAGGAGAAGGAAAAGGACATATTGATATAGATATTGTAATTAACGTAGGAAGATTTAAGGCCGATCATAAATATGCTCTGGAAGAAATCAATGCCATGTGCGAAGCAGCCGAAGGAGAAATAGTTAAAGTTATTGTGAGAAGTTCGGAACTTACTGAAGAGGAACTTGTTATCGTTACAGAAATAGTTAAGGAATCTAAAGCAAAATTCATAAAAAATTCAACAGGAATGGATGCTTATGGTGCGATGCCTGAGCACATGAGGGTAATGCGCGAAATTATTGGGAACAAAAAAGGAGTTAAGGCTGCTGGTGGTATTTCCGATGCAATGACTGCCATGCGTTTAATTTATGCTGGTGCCCCAACAGAAGATACCCAAAATCCTGAATTATTTAGAATTGGAACAAGCGCTCCTTTAAATATTGTTTCTTCAATGGGTTGGTTACAGCACAATTCAGCAGACTGGTTGGATGCAGGAATAATTCCTTGCAAAATTTGTCCATTTCATTATACATCAAAACTTAGACCAGAATTGAGAGTTCATAGTCAGAATAGATGTAAGGAGTGTATTCACAATCATTATAGAAGGAACAAGGATTTTTAATCCATACTGTAACTATACCAATTCTAAGCTATCACTTTAAATATCAAAAAGAATGAAAACAATAAAAGGCGGATATCACAATAAATTACTAAGAATAAATTTAACAGACCATACTTATAAAACAGAAGAGATTCCTGAGGATACATTATTAAAATATATTGGGGGGCGTGGATTAGGTGTAAAATTTTTGTTCGATGAACTTCCTGCAAAAGTTGATCCTTTAAGCCCGGAAAACAAATTGTTGTTTGTTTCAGCTCCACTTCATGGAAGTAATGCAGCAACAGCAAGTCGTTTTTCTGTAGTGTGTAAATCTCCATTAACCGGTGGTATCGGAGAAACTAACTCTGGAGGGCATTTTGGTGTTGACTTTAAAAACACAGGGGTTGATGTTTTAGTTCTGGAAGGCAAATCAGAAAGCCCTTGTTACATATTTATTCATAATGAAAAAGTTGAAATAAGAGATGCTCAAAACTTATGGGGTAAAACTACTGATCTTACAACCGATATCTTACTAGAAGAAACCGATTCAAAATCCGGCGTAGCATGTATTGGTCCTGCCGGGGAAAAGGGTATGTTGATTTCATCCATAGTGAATGAAAAGGGACATCATTCGGGCAGATCGGGTGTTGGTGCTGTCATGGGATCTAAAAACCTGAAAGCAATCGTGGTGCGGGGTACTCAAGAAACACCTTATCCTGATGAAGAAAAATTAAAAGATGCTAAAAAAGAATGGCAAACATTCATCGGCGAAGCACCATTAACCAAAAACGCATTAAAAGAATATGGAACACCTGCTTTAGTTAATATCATTAATAATCGTGGTGGTTTCCCAACAAAAAATTTCCAGGAAGGATATTTTGCCAATGCTGAGTCGATTTCTGGAGAAACCATTAAAGAACTATACTATGTTCGTAGTCAACCTTGCAAGGCTTGTCCAATTGGATGTGCACATTTAACAAGAACTCCTGATCGCGCAGGAAAAGGACCCGAATTCGAAACGGTTTGGTCTCTTGGAGCCGCTTGTTATGTGCACGATTTAGAAAAAATTACCAATGCCAATTACAATTGTAATGAATATGGAATCGATACCATTTCTGCTGGAAATACAATCGCCTGCGCTATGGAATTATCTGAAAAAGGTTTTTTTGATGAAGAAACATTAAATCTAATTCATAATGCTCTGGGAAGAGGCCTTAAATTTGGCGATGCGGATGCGGTAGTTAAATTAACTGAATTAATGGGTAAAGCTGAGGGTATTGGAGAAATTCTTGGGATGGGAAGCAAGCGCCTGGCAGAAAAATATGGTCATCCAGAATTGTCTATGCAAGTAAAAGGTATGGAGTTGCCTGCTTACGATCCACGCGGATTCTATGGTATGAGTTTGTCTTTATCAACAAGTAATCGTGGCGGATGTCATTTAAAAGCTTATTTGGTTTCAACCGAAGCTCTTTCAACCCCATTTGAAATCGATCGCTTTTCGGAAAAAGGGAAACCGGGATTGGCCAAATTATATCAAGATCTGATTTCTACTATTGATTCAATGGGCGTGTGTATCTTTACAAGCTTTGCTTTAAACCCCATTCATTATGCTAACATGATGTCTGCTATAACTGGTGTTA
>PKTC01000136.1 GCA_002869305.1 Marinilabiliales bacterium | reverse complement strand
GTTGGAGATACATCGGCTAGTATACCATCTTGTACCTTTTTAAACCGATCCGAAACAAGAATGAAAGGCACAGGGTTTAAAGAATGGGCTGTATTTTCTTATCCATCTGCATTTACAGCATTATCTGCATTTCCATGATCTGCAATAATAATAGCTTCATAACCATTTGCTTTGGCCGTTTCAACCACTTCGCTAACACATAAATCTACTGCTTCCACCGCTTTTGTAATGGCTTCATACATTCCTGTATGACCAACCATATCGCCATTTGCAAAGTTAAGACAAATAAAATCCGTTTCTCTTCTCTTTAATTCCTCAACAATAGCATCTTTTACCAGGTATGCACTCATCTCAGGCTGCAAATCATATGTGGCAACCTTTGGCGAAGAAATTAAAATTCGTTTTTCATTTAAAAATTTCTCTTCCCGTCCACCTGAGAAAAAGAATGTCACATGCNTATTTTTCAGTCTCAGCAATTCGAATCTGTTTTTTACCTTCGTTGGCTAATATTTCACCAATTGTATTTGTTAAATTTTCTTTATCGTAGGCAATATGAACATCCTTAAAAGATTCATCATATCTCGTTAAGGTAACATAGTGCAAGGGTAATTTTTGCATTCCATACTCTGGCATGTCTTGTTGTGAAAGTACAATCGTCATTTCACGCAGTCGATCTGTTCTAAAATTAAAACAAATTACCACATCATTGGGCTTAATTTTACCAATTGGGTTTCCTTCAGAATCAACTTTTACAATTGGTTTTATAAATTCATCCGTAACACCTTCGTCATAAGACTCTTGAATTGCAATTACAGAATCTGTAACTGCTTTACCTTTTCCGTGAACATATAAATCGTATGCTTCCTTAATTCTCTCCCAACGCTTATCGCGATCCATTCCATAGTAACGACCCACAATAGAGGCTATTTCACCATTTGAAGTTTTTAAATGATTCTCTAAATTCTGAATAAATCCTTTACCACTTCTCGGATCAACATCTCTTCCGTCCGTCAAAGCATGTATGAATACCTTGTCAAGATCATGATCCTTAGTAAGATTGCACAACTTATACAAATGTTTGTCGGAAGAATGCACTCCTCCATCAGAAACCAAGCCAATAAAGTGAACTGCTACATCATTCTTCTTTGCATATTTAAATGCAGTGATCAGCGTTTCATTTGATGCAATAGAATCATCTTCGACTGCTTTATTAATCTTAACTAAATCCTGATAAACAACCCTACCTGCTCCAATGTTTAAATGTCCAACTTCTGAGTTTCCCATCTGTCCTTGAGGTAAACCAACATCATTGCCGGAAGTTTGCAGTTGAGAATTTGGGTATTTCGTGTATAAACTATCTATATATGGTGTTCTTGCATTATATATTACATCCGATTTTGTTTTATTCCATATCCCCCAGCCATCAAGAATTAACAAAATTACTTTTTGATTATTACTCATTTGAATTTCTTTTTATGTTAATTTTAAACAAGTTCCGTTGTAAAAAGTTTTACAAAATTATCCTTTTTTAGTTGCTAATAAAATTATTGGGATTATAAAAACGAAAAAGAGAACAACTCATTATGAAGTTATTCTCTTTTCACTAACCCTAAAATTTACTAACTAAAAAAACTAACCCTAAAAACTATTATACCTATAAAATTTTATTCCCCTATTTTATATTTATTTTCCTTTTCAATCCCTAAAACGAGAGCGCAAAATTAATCAAGAAAATAATTTTACCAAACAATTTTTATATTTTTTTTCATGATTTAAAACATGTTTTTATTGTGTTGATTTACTGTGCTTTACAACCCCATTAAACCATCTATTTTCTAAAGGGTCAAATATGCGCTGGTTTTTAAAATTAAAAACACATATTTGCTTCATCAATTTTAAAAAAGTTATACTGTTATGTCGACAAAAGTGAGTGTATTTAAAAAATTCCCAAGAACTTTCTGGATTGCCAATTCAATGGAGTTATTTGAACGTTGGGCATGGTATGGATTTTATATGTTACTTGCAAACTATCTTACAAAATCAACTGATGTTGGTGCTTTAGGCCTTAGTCAAGCGGAGAAAGGTATGATAATGGGTATTGGAACATCGGTACTTTATTTCTTGCCCATCATAACTGGTGCTATTGCCGACAGATATGGATATAAAAAGGTGTTGCTATCCGCTTTTATTGTATATGCAGTTGGTTTCTTAATCATGCCTTACTGTAAATCTTTTGGGTCGTTTTTTGCCATATTTCTTTTTGTTGCTATTGGCGGATCACTTTTTAAACCTGTAATAACAGCTACCATCTCAAAAACAACCGATGAGACAACCTCATCCATTGGATTTGGGATTTATTACTGGATTGTTAATGTAGGAGCATTCATAGGCCCTATTGTTGCACTGCAGTTTAGTGCGATTTCGTATACTTCAGTATTTT
>PKTC01000462.1 GCA_002869305.1 Marinilabiliales bacterium | reverse complement strand
CCTTAAATATTACTTTTGAAAAATTCAAATTAATCAATGTTCCAAAAAGTAAAAAAAAAGTAGTAATTACAACTGCATATATAAATCTTCCATGTACATTTCCTGTTTTTTTATATAAATGAACTGCATATAATGGAAGAAAAACTGCAACAATCAATATTGCACCAAGCATAATCATAATGCCCGCGCCTGGCCAGTGCATTATTTTAAATAGTGTTGACAATTCAAATATAATTACACCTAGCACTCCAACCGCATAGATTCTGGATTCCTTCTTATCTTTATTCCCAATAGAATTTATTATAAGCCATAATGGTAAGAACAGGATTAGAATGGTTATCCAACCACCACCTAGTAATAAAGATGCACCAGGCCAATGTTGAACTTTAAATAAAATTCCAAAAATTAGAGCAACAACTCCCAGGATAGCTACAACATGTAAAAAAATGTTCTTTCTTCCGTTCTTTCTATAACTTGCTAAAATTGTCGCTGGATAGAAAATTAATCCTAAAAGTAAAAAGCCCAGACTTAAAGCAATAGATGCGCCAGGCCAATGGAATATCTTAAAGATAGTGCCGATACCAACAAGTGCCAAAGATACATTCCCAAAAATTTTCATCGTTGTTTTCATAAATCTGTATTTTTGATCGATTAATAAAATGGTGTCTTCCTGAATTTTTTGCAATCCTGGTTCACCGAACTTACATTGTACCCTTTCCAATGCTTTATTAAATGGCAAACCTACAGACATTTCCGATTCAATATCACAACAGATATGATCAATTAAATCATCAAGAAGATGTGAGTAATTGATGTCAGAATTACCTACAATCTCAACAACGTGATCTATCTGTTCTTGTGTTATTTCATACATAATTTAAACCTAAATCAGGTTTTAGAAGTATTCCCATGGTTTCAATAAACTCCTCCAGTTCCTTGATCTTTTCCTTTGCAAAGCTGTTTCCTTTTGGTGTTAAAAAGTAGTATATTCTATTCCTGTTTTTTACTACTTCCGATTCTGTGGAAACAATTCCATCGTTTTCTAGCTTGTGCAAAATAGGGTATAAAGCTCCGTACGTTAACTTTATTTGCCCCGACGACAATTCCAGAACTTTCTGAGTTATTTCGTATCCATACATTTTATCATTTTCAGACAATAGTTTTAAAATAATTGACTTTAACGATCCTTTAAGTAGTTCTTTTGATATCATGATACAAATATATATAAGTTTCTTATATATTCAAAATAAATTATATTAATATTTTTAAAGTGTAGTTTTTTCATTTTTATAAAATAAGATTTGATACATGGTATCAGGTCTTTTTTTATATTTACTTATTAAAACTTAATACTATGAATTCTAAGGAACTTTATAAGGATATTATTTCATTTTGCGAATCAAATGCTGATCCGAAAATCGTTGAGACGTACTCAAGATATTTTAAAGGTGGTTTTAATGGATATGGTTTACAGAAAGACTTAATACCTAACAAAGTAAAAGAAATAAAAGCTCAAGCTTGGTGCACAGTAGATTTAATATATGAAGTGTCGAAAGTACTTATACCACAAGATAAATTTGAAATTCCATCCTTTGCGATTAATCTTTTAAATGAGTTTTCTAAAGAATTCGATTATACAACCTTCCGGGAATTGGAATCATGGTTTGATATAGGAATAAATAACTGGGCACATACCGATGGTATTGTGCAATACTTTTTCCCGGTATTTTGGAAAAAAGAAATAATTAAACTAGAAGATCTATCGAACTGGCGAAGTGCTAAAAATAAATTCCAGCGAAGATGTGTTCCTGTTGCAATGATTAAACTTCTTAAACACAAGGATGATTTTAATGAGATGTTTCAATTTATCGATCCTATCATGATGGATTCCGAAAGGGAAGTGCATCAAGGTTTAGGATGGTTTTTACGTGAATGTTGGAAAAAAGACAGAAATCTTACTGAAGAATTCCTTTTGAAATGGAAAAATGATTGTCCGCGATTAATAATACAGTATGCAACCGAAAAAATGACCAAGGAAGAGCGTTTAGCTTTTAGAAAAGTTAAATAGAAAACCTAAGCATTTAGTCTATTATTAACAAGGTCTTTATAATTTCGTCCAATTGTAAACTTTCTTCCTGATATTTCTATATAAGATGAGGTAAAAACATCCACTTTAGAATAATTGATTATATATGATCTATGAATCCTAATAAATTCTGATTCTGGCAGATCTTTTTCGATTCCTGATAAGCTTTCATAGCATACAATTGATACTTCATTTGTATGTACCTTTATATAATTATCGAGACTTTCAATGAATAAGATATCATCAAAACGTAGCTTATAATTCTTTTTATCTGATTTTAAAATAATGTAATCCTTTTGAATCTGCTCCGTTGATTCTTTTTCTTTAAACTCAACATTTAAGGCCAAGAACTTGTTAACGGCCTTAAGAAATCTTTCGAATGAAATTGGCTTTACTAAATAGTCAAGAGCTTCCAGTTCGAATGCATCTACCGCAAACTCTCTATACGCAGTTGTAAAAATTATTTTTGGAGGATTTTTAAGAGTTCTTAGAAACTCAATACCTGAAATTCCGGGCATATTAATGTCTAAAAATAGTAAATCGATTTGTTCTGTATGCAATAATTCAATTGCATTCAAAGCCTTTGTAAAAGTCTTAACACAAACTATACAGTCAAATTTTTCAAGATGTTCCTGAATTACCTTAATGGCTATTGGCTCATCATCAATAATAACACAAGTATATTTTTGTTGCTCACTCATATTAGTCTAAATCAATATCTAGTTGAACTTTAAATATGACATCATCGCTACTAATATCAAGTATATATTTTCCTTTATAAAGAAACTCCAACCTTTCTTTTATATTTTTTAAGCCTATTCCCTTCCCTTCTTGACTTAAATATTTGTCACTTTTTAGTTCAGATATATTGTTCTCAATTTCAAATTTAAGCTGTTTCTCCAAATAAGTAAGTTTCATTTTAATAAAATCATCTTTTGAACCCTGAAATCCATGTTTAAATGCGTTTTCGATAAAAGGAAACAGGACAAGCGGCGCGATCTTTAAATCAAGATTAGCTGGAAAGCTATATTCTACTTTAAAATCTTCGTCATGACGTATTTTCTCAAGAGAAATGTAATTCTTTATAAAATCAAGCTCTTTATTTAAATCAACCTCTGGCTTATCGCATTCATACAGCATATAATCAAGCAGTTCGGAAAGTTTAATAATCGTTTCTTTTGATTCCTGAGGATTATCGCTTACCAAACCATATAAATTATTAAGCATATTAAACAAGAAATGTGGGTGAATTTGACCCTGCAATAGTTTTAAATTAGCTTCTTTAAGTTTTATTTCGGTCAATTGCTTTTGCTTCTCCACTTCATCTTTTTCAATAAGTCTTCTGTATGATTCTTTTATGAAATGAATAACTGCTGCCATTATTACAACCAAATAATTTCCAGCAATCAAAATTACCAGATCATCCTGCTTAGGGATCACAACATTTGGTAAATTAAATGCACTATAAAGTAAAATGATGTATACGGAAATTGAAATAATCCACAAGGTGAAAATAAATACTATAAACAATACATATATAAATACAAACAGCTTCCCTTCGAATAAATATGTTGGAATTAAGTATTTATTAATAGTTAGCGCAATAAAGTAGCTAACCACAATAAGTAAACTAACTAAAATCAGTCTAATTTGTAAATCGTAATTTCTGTTACTAAAAATAAAAAACATTAAAAACGCAGCAAACAACCAATAAACTGCGTGCCATACCCAATTAGTTTTTTTTACGAATAAATTGTAAATGCTCTGATTTTCCATACTTCATTTCAAAGATAATATATATTATTTCACAATTCTTTAAGGATTTATGAATTTATGCAAACGACAATTTATGAACCCTTAATGACAAATTTGCTTTTGGAAGAGATTTTTTGCTGTTTAGGTTTTGAAATGATACATTAGCATAATAAAATTTTTTGTTTAATAAATCGATCTTAATATTGGTTTAGTATTAATCAAAAAAATAAGTTATGATATTAAAAAATTTATTCGTCGGTGGAATTTATTTTATGCTACCTATTTATATTATGTGGGTTGTAGTAATCTTTCTTAGTATTAAATTCCTGGTAAACTATTTTTCTCCTGAACCAAATATTAAGAAATTACAACAGCAAAACTCCACCATACTTTTTATTGGTAGTTTTGCTTTTCTTTTTGGTCTTCTTGGTCAGATTATAGGCCTTTATTATGCGTTGGAAGCCATACAAGCTGCTCATGACCTTTCACCTACCATCATGGCTGGAGGTTTAAAAGTATCATTCATAGCTCCCTTGTATGGATTTGTTCTATTATTGCTTTCCAGTGTTGTCTGGTTTATCTATAGGACTTTAATTAGATGATAACTATTAATTAAATAAAGTTTAAATCGCCGTAATTTTTTGTGGCGATTTTTTTGTAAATTCATAAACCTAATAAGTATGTAATTTGTTTTTTTATAAACTAAAGTTATGACTACAAAAGAAATTCTGTTGCAACTTCAAGAATTTGGTAATGATCAAACAAAGAAAATATTCATGCGTCATGGAGCAAAAGAACCGTTTTTTGGAGTTAAAGTTCAAGATTTAAAAAGGATTCAAAAACAAATCAAGAAAGATCACAAATTAGCTCTTGAACTTTATGAAACTGGCAATTCGGATGCCATGTACTTAGCCAGTTTAATAGCTGAACCAAATAAGATGACAAAAAAACAATTGCAAAATTGGGCTGAGAAAGCATATTGGTATATGCTAAGCGAGTATCCTGTTGCCTGGACAACATCGGAAAGTAATTTTGGATGGGAACTTGCCTTAGAGTGGATTAAAGCGAATAAAGAAAATATTGCATCCTCCGGATGGGCAACATTATCATATATTATCGCAATTAAAGAAGATAAAGAAATTGATCTTAAAAAAATCGAAGTATTGTTGGATTTTGTTTCCAAAAATATTCATTCGGCTAAAAACCGGGTAAAATATACCATGAATAATTTTGTAATCGCTGCTGGTGGATATATTCAATCCTTAAATGAAAAATCGAAATCTGTTGCAATAAGTATTGGTAAAGTAGATGTTGAAATGGGCGGAACATCCTGTAAAGTGCCTTTAGCAATTGATTATATAAAAAAAATCGAAGATAGAAATAAAGTTGGAGTAAAACGTAAAACGGCTTTTTGTTAATGTTTAATTACCTAAAAATGATGAGAAAAATACTTTTACTATTAATGCTTGGATTGCTATTTTGGGCATGCAATCCTAACACAAAAAACACAGCAATAGAAGAAAAATCCCACATCACAGTTTATGATTCAACTTTGGTCAATGAATACGGTGCCGATCAATATGGAATGAAAACTTATGTAATTGCTTTTCTTAAAAGAGGTCCTAACAGAAGTAAAGATTCAGTTGAAGCTGCAAGACTTCAAAAAGTCCACCTGGAAAATATAAATCAATTGGCCGAAGAAGGAAAGCTTGTATTAGCGGGTCCTTTCTTTGGTGATGGAGACTTGCGGGGAATCTACGTATTTGATGTAAACTCAATCGAAGAAGCCGAAAAACTAACTGAATCAGACCCATTGATACAATCGGGAGGATTGATCATGGAGCTGCATAAATGGTATGGAAGTGCTGCTGTAATGGCCATACCAGAAATTCATAAGAAGTTAGAGAAAGTTAATGTTGCTGAATAATATAAAACCTTACATAAGTTATGTTGCATAAGTATATATTGAGCATATGCTCATTACCTTAATTTATTTATCTTTGTAAAAAAACAAAGATGAATATGGAAGAGATAAAGCTTAAATCTGAAACCAGGCAAGTTAAAGTAGTGTTCAAAAATTTAATTAATGATCATAATACCTTATTTGGGGGCATTGCATTAAAATGGATGGATGAGGTTGCCTATATAACTGCAACCAGATTTTGTAGAAAAAAAGTTGTTACAGTATCGACAGGTAAAATCGAATTTAAAAAACCAATTCCATATGGCATGATAGTAGAACTAGTTGGTAATGTTGCCTATGTTGGAGCAGTTAAACTTGAAATAAACGTTCAAATATATATTGAACAAAAATATGATACAACGCGTGAAAAAGCCGTTGAAGGAAATTTCTTTTTTGCTGCAGTGGATGAAAACAATCAGCCAATCAAAATAATGAATTAATTATTAATAACTCCTGATCCAATCAACTCACCCTGATCATACCAGGCAGCAAATTGTCCCGGAGCAATTCCACGTTGAGGTTTCTCAAATACAATGTAGAGTCCCTCTGGCTTCGAAATAACCGTTGCATTTTGCAAGGGTTGACGGTAACGAATTCGCACCAAAAAATCTTTTGAATGTTCTATATCTAAACTCAGATCAGGTCTAACCCAATGCGACTCTTCTTTAGCAATAAACAAGGCTCTACGGTACAATCCTGGGTGATCATCTCCCCTACCCACAAAAACAATGTTTTCATGCACATCAATGGCAATTACATACATAGCTTTTCCAGTCCCTCCAATATTTAGGCCTTTACGCTGTCCTATAGTGTAAAAGTGAGCTCCACGATGTTGAGTCAATACCTTCCCGTCTTCTCTTCTATATATATATGCTTTCGAAAGTTCCTTCAAATCTTCAGTAGTTTTTTTACCTTCATAAAAACTTTCAGATATCTCAATGATATCACCTTTTTTTGCTATCAACTTCTGTTGCAAAAAAGTGGGTAAATCCACTTTTCCTACGAAACAAATACCTTGTGAGTCTTTGCGAGTTGCTGTTGCTAGTCCTTGCTCATCAGCTATTTTGCGCACTTCTGGTTTTAGCAATTCGCCTATTGGAAATAAAGCCTTTGATATTTGATTCTGACTTAATTGACATAAAAAATAACTTTGATCTTTATTAGGATCAGCACCAGCTAATAAACGATGCGTTTCTTTTCCATCAATTACAACCGTTTCTTTCCTGCAATAATGACCGGTTGCAACATACTCAGCTCCTAATTTCAAGCACTCATCAATAAATATATCAAACTTTATTTCACGATTACATAACACATCGGGGTTGGGAGTTCTTCCTCTTTCATACTCAGCAAACATATAATCTACCACACGTTGTCGATATTGTTTGGTCAAATCAACTGTATGTAAAGGAATATCTAATTTTTTTGATACCATTTCAGCGAACATCAAATCATCCTCCCATGTACAACTGCTAGTTAAGGTTACCGAAGCATCATCCCAATTCTTCATGAAAAGCCCAATAACTTCATGTCCCTTTTGCTTTAATAGATATGCAGCAACACTTGAATCTACTCCTCCCGACATGCCTATTACTACTTTTGCCATCAAAAAATCTCCTCAATATTTTTCGTTTGCAAAGATATTACATTAATTATTAATTACGAATTAAGAAATATCATTTTAACATCAATTACAAATAACATATGCTGTTCATAACATTATTATTTAATCGAATTAAAAATAAGTAATTTTATATGATTGAATAAAATAATAAAATGTCTCAACTTACTATATATAAAGCATCTGCAGGATCAGGTAAGACTTTTCGCTTAACTCAAGAGTTTTTGCATTTAATCTTCAAGTATCCACAAAATTATCGAAAAATATTAGCTGTTACTTTTACAAATAAGGCCACAGCTGAAATGAAAAGCAGAATTTTAAGCGAGCTAAATAAACTTGCCAAAGGCATCGATTCTGATTATTTGGATAGCCTAAAGCATGAATATAATTTATCGCCTAATGAAATAAAGATTAAAGCTTCAAAAATACTCAGTTTACTATTGCATGATTTTTCTAAATTTTCTGTCAGCACGATCGATAAATTCTTTCAGAAGATAATTCGTTCTTTTACAAGGGAATTAGGCATTCAACCAGGCTATTCTATTGAACTTGGCCAGGATGAAATATTAACCAAAGTAATTGATGACTTATTACTGGAATTAGATGAAAATAAGGAACTAAAAAACTGGCTTTCGGTTTTGGCATCTGAAAATATTGAGCAAGGAAGTAAATGGGATTTCAAGGATCAAATACAAAAGCTTGCCAGGGAAATATTTAAAGAAGAATACAAGGCTTTTAATAAGCAGCTTATTCGAAAAATGAGCGATAAAGAGTTTCTTACTGAATACATCAAACAACTACATCAAATCAAATCAAAATTTGAAAATTTCATCACAGATAAATCAAAAGAAGCTCAGGATTTAATTGTTAAAAGTGGGTTGTCAGTTGATGATTTTAGTAGAAAAACCAGTGGTCCGGCCGGATATTTTAATAAGGCAATTCAGAAAAAAGAATTTGAGCCAGGCAAACTTTTTCTTGGAGCTATTGATGATATTACAAAATGGTATACTAAAGCATCCGACAAAACTGATCTAATTGAGAAACTACTTGATAATGGATTATTAAGTGTTTCCAGGGAAATAGTATCGTTCTATGAAAAAAACCATAACGAGTATTATTCTTCTTTAGAAATTCTCAAGTACATTCATACATTGGGTATATTAACGGATATCTCAGCTAAACTGAGGCAATATACCGAAGAACAAAACATTTTCTTAATCTCTGATGCTTCACGACTTATTCAGATTATTATTGATAACAATGAGTCTCCTTTTATATATGAAAAAACCGGTAGCATCTTCAAACACTTTATGATTGATGAATTTCAGGACACCTCCCGAATTCAGTGGTATAATTTCAAACCTTTAATAGGAAATAGTTTGGCCCAGGGAAGTAAAAATCTTGTGGTTGGCGATGTTAAGCAATCTATCTACCGTTGGCGCAATAGTGATTGGAAAATTCTCTCGGATGAAGTCCAAGAAGAGTTTTCTCAATTTGCTCCCAAAGCACAAAGCTTAAATGTTAATTGGAGAAGTCAAAGAAATATAGTGGATTACAATAATTCTGTTTTTGCATATTCATCGCAAATATTACAGCAAAATTTCAATGCTGAATATTCTGAATCCGATGAAAATATTTTCAAATCAAAAATAACGGAAGCATATCAGGACGTTGTGCAAGAGGTCTCTGAAAGCAATAATGGTGGCTTTGTCAAACATAGCTTTTTAAATGAAAAAGAGTATGATTCCTGGAAAGATGAAGTAAAATTAAGATTACCAATAATCATTGAAGAATTGCAGGATAAGAAATTTAAACTCAATGATATTGCCATACTCGTAAGAACCAGTAAGGAAGGTCAGGAAATTGCAAATGCACTTGTTGCATACAAAAAACAATCTAAAACAAGACATCGATTTGATTTTATTTCAAACGACTCCTTGTTCTTAAATAATTCCTCGCTTGTAAAATTTATTCTTGCAATTCTGGAATATCTGCTAAGTCCAAATGATGAGATCAATTTATCATTTATAGCTTATGAATACTTTTATTATTTACAATCTGAAAAAAAGTTAGATTCTGAACTTCACACCATTCTTAAAAAAAGAACTCCGGAAGAATTAAAGGATAAACTAAGCAATATTTTTCCTGAAGCTTTTATCAGATCCATTGATCAATTAAAGCAACTTCCTATTTATGAGCTTATTGATAGATTAGTTAGAATATTCGAGTTAAATAAAAACAAAGCTGAGCTTCCTTATCTAAAAGCTTTTCTGGATATTATATTAGACTTTAGTAAAAAGTCGACTTCCGACTTACATACTTTTATTAACTGGTGGAAAGAAGAAGGTTATAAAAAAACATTAAGAGTTTCTGAAAACCAGGATGCAATTAGAATATTAACCATTCACAGTTCCAAAGGCCTTGAATTTAAAAATGTAATTATACCTTTTTGCAGCTGGGATATTGATCATAAATCATACCAAACCAATATCTTATGGTGTAAAACTGATAAAAAACCATTTGATCAACTCGATTTAATCCCAATAAAATATGGAAAAACATTGCAATATACCATCTTCAAAGAGGATTATCTGAAAGAGAAATTTCACGCTTATGTTGATAACCTAAACTTATTATACGTTGCTTTTACACGTGCAGAGCAGAATCTTTTTTGTTTTTCACCTTATAAGGAAACCAAAAATGGTATCACTAAAATAAATGAGCTTCTCTATTTTACATATCAGAATTATATGAATTTTGCATCAGAGAAGTCTTTACTTAGTTTTGAAGACCACTGGAACAAAGACTCCAACGTCTTTGAATTTGGAAAATTGAATGAACCAACAAAATTATCCAAAGAAATGCCCGATGAATTTGAATTTGAAAAGTTTGAGTCCTTTGATATTAAAAATAAACTTAGGTTAAAATTACATGATAGTTCATTTTTTACAGGACAAGAAAGTGCTCCGTTCGAAAAGGTAAATCGAGGAATGTTAATGCACGAAATATATGAAAATATTAAAACCGAAAAAGATATCTCAAAAGCCATCAACAAGCTTATTTTTGAGGGCAAAATATCAGCTAATCAGAAATTAGAACTAACTGAAAAAATTGAACATACTTTTAAAAACGAACAAATAAAGAGTTGGTTCAGTAACAATTGGGAAGTAAAAAATGAAACTGAGATTATCTTAAAAGATGGTAAAACTGTGCGGCCGGATAGAGTAATGAGTAACCATGAAAAAACCATTATAGTGGATTATAAGTTTGGTGAGCAGGAAGAAGAGAAACATCATAAACAAGTAAGATCATACATGGATTTATTGATGAAAATGGAAAACAAAAGTATTGAAGGTTATGTGTGGTACGTTGATTTAAACTTAATTAGACAGGTAGTGTAAAAGCTATAAGTTTCAAGACTCATGTAACTTGCAATTTGAAGTCTGTAGCTTATAACAATAGAAACAATATTATTATAAAATAGAAGAGTCAAAGAATGAATACGAAATTCCCCTGGGGCCATAACAGAAGATTTAATTCATATAGTGAGTATTTTAAACGAACGTTTGGAGAGCGTGTGCAAAAGGTAACGATTGATGCAGGATTCACCTGTCCAAACCGGGATGGTTCGAAAGGTGTTGGTGGTTGCACCTATTGCAATAACGATGCTTTTAACCCTTCCTATTGTGTTCCTGATAAATCTATTACACAGCAAATTAATGAGGGCATTGAGTTTCATGAAAAACGTTATCGTCGTGCTAATAAATTCTTGGCCTATTTTCAAGCTTATTCAAATACCTATGCACCTTTAGAAAAACTAAAAACGATATACAATGAAGCTTTGAGTATTCAAGGTATTGCTGGATTAGTTATTGGAACAAGGCCCGATTGCATGGATGATGAAAAGTTGGAGTATTTTCAAATGCTTTCTGAAAAATATTACATAATACTTGAGTATGGAATAGAATCAACCAATAACGAAACTTTAAAAAAGATTAATCGTGGTCATACATTTGATGAGGCCATAAGTACTCTTCAAAAAACAAAGAAATATGGAATTAAAACAGGTGCTCATTTAATATTTGGTTTACCTGGCGAATCGAAAGATTTTTTACTCAATGAAGCTAAGACCATTTCTTCACTCCCACTTGACACCATAAAATTTCATCAGTTGCAGATAATTAAGGGAACAAGTATGGAAAAGGAATACAAGGAATATCCAAAGAACTTCACTTTTTTTGAATTACCAGAGTATATTGACTTTTTTATTGAATTTTTAGAAAGATTAAATCCAAACTTTGTAGTAGAAAGATTTGCCGG
>PKTC01000458.1 GCA_002869305.1 Marinilabiliales bacterium | reverse complement strand
TTTTAATAGACCCATTAGAACTTCCCCTTCCACTAATTGATAAGATGTTCAAAGAGTATGATTCACAAAATGCCCCTGAGAATATGAAAAAAATTGCAAAAATATTAAGCAATGCCGACGGCTTTTTAATTATAACGGGTGAGTACAATCATAGTGTTCCTCCCGCATTAAAAAACCTATTGGATCATTTTCAAAAGGAATATTTTTTTAAACCAAGTGCAATTGTGTCATATTCCGCTGGTAACTATGCAGGTGTTCGATCTGCAGTACATTTAAGAGCTATTTTGGGAGAATTAGGTACTCCTAGCATATCATCCATGTTTCCAATTGCACAAGTTCAAAATGCATTTGACGATCAGGGTAATGCGCTAGACAGTTTTTATGAAAATAGATCAAAACGTTTTATCGATGAATTTGAGTGGTATATTAAGGCTTTAAAGAATGCACGTGAAGAAGGTGTTCCTTATTAATTCATATATTTGTATAAATAATAAATACAGATTATGAATTTAAACCAAATTACTTCTCCTACTTTATTATTAGATAAGACAAAATGCCAGAATAATATCAGATTAATGGCGAATAAAGCAAAAAAACATGGTTTAGTATTCAGACCTCATTTTAAAACTCATCAATCTAGAATAATAGGAAGCTGGTTTAAACAAGCAGGAATAAATAAAATTACTGTTTCTTCATTAAAAATGGCGGAGTATTTTGCCAACGATGATTGGAAAGATATAACCGTAGCTTTCCCTGCAAATATTAGAGAAATTGAATTACTAAATTCATTGGCCGAAGAAATACAGCTAAACCTTACAATAGAAAATGTAGAATCTGTTATTTTTTTAAATAATGAATTAAAATTCCAGGTTGGTTTCTATATTAAAATAGACACAGGCTATAGAAGAACAGGTGTTTCATTTGATATTTTCCTAACCATTGATAAAATTCTGAAAGCTGCAGAATCTTCAGATAAGCTTTTGTTTAAAGGTTTTTTATCTCATGCAGGAAATACATATCATGCAAAAGGTCCGCAGGAAGTATTAGAGATTCATAAAGATGCGATGCATAAATTGTCACTTCTAAAGAAACATTATTTCAACAAATATCCTGACCTTTTGATGTCAATTGGCGACACCCCTTCAAACAGTATTGCTGAAGATTTCTTAGATATCAATGAGATCCGCCCGGGAAACTTTGTTTTTTACGATTTAATGCAACTTGGTATCGGTTCTTGTAATCCTGAAGAAATAGCAGTTATAATGGTTTGCCCTGTAGTTGCAAAGCATCCGGACAGAAAAGAAATAATCATTCACGGGGGTGCTATTCATTTCTCAAAAGAAAGTTTTTGCATAGATGACAAAATACTCTATGGTAAACTCGTGCAATTAAATGAAAATGGTTGGAACACCAATATTAATAATTCATTCTTAACTAAATTGTCTCAGGAGCATGGAACATTGCAGGTTACTGATGAAGTAATGAAAAATATATATATTGGAGATTTAGTCGGAATTATTCCTGTTCATTCGTGCTTAACTGCCAATTTAATGAAAGAGTATCTTACAACAGATGATGAATTAATAGATCATCTTTAATAGGGTAATTGTTCACAAAATTATCTTTAATTAGTACCATTCTAAAACTTAAAATCAATAATTATGAAATACTACTTCTTATTCTTTTTTACTTTTTTAATTACTACTGCATTAGCACAAATACCTAATCAGAGTAATCTATTAAGGCTTAAAGGTACAACAACAGAAATTTTATCTTATAAAGAAATGATTGGTAGTCCCTATAGGTATAAAGAGTTTATAGAAGGAAGTGTTTATTTAAAATCAAATACAGACGCTATTGATTATACTATTAACTATAACGCCTACAAAGATCAAATTGAATTCATTGAAAACAATTCAACCATTTCAGTAGATAATCCTAATGAGATTAAATATATAGTTGTTGATCAAGAAACTCTTATCTATACAAAATACTATAAT
>PKTC01000492.1 GCA_002869305.1 Marinilabiliales bacterium | reverse complement strand
TTGCTGTTGATGAATAATCAAATGTCATGGTTGTCTCAATCATAACATCATCCGTAGTACCTGATTCAATTTTAGTATAAGCAATTTCACTTACCTGATCGCCATTTCGAGATTCTAAAATAGCATACATGGAGCATTTGTCTTCACCATCAATATCTTCAACCGTAAATCCACCAAAAATATTTGTGGGGTTATTTAATGTTGCTTGGATTAAAGTATCTCCAGCCTGATACTTATATTTAAACTTAACACCCGTTGGCCTAAATATAAAAGGAACACCAAAAATTGTAGCCTGCTCAGGTTCGGTTGGGTGCGCAATTGCACCGGCTAAATCAAATGTGCCCAGGAATATTGTTCCAGCTGTAACGGGAACTTGAGAGGTTTTTCCCGTCGTAATTTCAACCAAAGTATTTGTACCATCCGCAAGAGGTTTTGTGCAATGAACATCATAAATGCTTGTTGCCATGTTTGCAGTAGACCAAACTGATTTACCAGCTGAAGACCCAATTTCCTTGTAATCCTTACCATTCATTCCTTGATTGTCAAACCATTGCCCGAAGCCAGAGTTTTGTAGCTGATGATGAATTAAATAAATGTACCAATTCTTAGTTGATCCATTCTCTGCTGTCACCTCAATTGTTTTTACTTCGTCTGCATTTGCAAAACTTAGTTCACTGCTCACAACTGATGATGCCTTTGCGCCTGATGATAACTTAATATCTGCTGTAAGCGTAATAGATGCATTCATTTGTGACAAGTCATTATCAAAGAACACGTAAATCTTATTTAACTCAGAATCAATAATTATATCTTTTACTATAAGGTCAGTACTTGAAGTTTCAGTAACAATAAAATCAACGATTTCCGCATCGCTTGATTCGTCTTGACTGCATGAAAATAATAAAGCAGTTAATGTAATTAAAGTGAGTAGTTTTTTCATAGGTTCTATCTTTGGTGTTGATGTAAATGTATAAAATTATGTTTAAAATGATGCAAAGTGATTGTTAAATATATTATTCGGAATACATTGAATTAGGCATTTGTTTAAGGTTTAAACAATTTGTGGGCAAGAATGTTATACAATCAAAACATAATATTTATATAACTATGAATAAGTTGGTGATTGTATTTTTTGTATTAGGTTCATTCTTTGTAATGAATGACTTATCCGCCCAGGAATCTGATATGTTTTTTAAGAAAACAGTATCAGGGGATTTTACTGAGGTTCTAGAAAAGGTTATAATCGAGTTTAAAAATGTTGGTTTCGGTGTAATAACCGAAATTGATATGGACAAGAAGTTGGAGGAAAAACTGGATGTTGATTTAGATGCTTATAAGATATTAGGTGTGTGTAATCCGGAATTTGCTTACAAAGCCTTACAGGTAGAACCTAATATTGGAGTATTTCTTCCTTGTAAAGTTGTTGTTAAACAATTGGATAATAATAAAATAGAAGTAGTATCGTCTGATCCGGCTATGTTGATGAAAATGCTTAAAAACGAAAAGCTTAGTAAGTTAGCTGAAGAAGTTTCTGTTAAAATTAAAACTGCAATAGAAAATATTTAGAACGATTAGTAATCAGAATTTTTTATATCAAAAAAAGGCTTTCTAAATTATTATAGAAAGCCATTTTTAATATGTTTACCTATTAACTAGTGTTGATGTGTATGAAAATATGATTCTTCAAATGCCAAAATTGCTTTATTCAATTTATTAATATAATCAAGATCTGTTGTTTGTTTAGCTTTCATGGAATAAACTAACAATTCGTGTAATAAGGTGAGTCTGTCAATATACTTTTCATACATTTCAGTATTTTCAGGATCCACAGGCTTAATTCTTTGATGCAAGAAGTACTGACTTACAATATCTTGCAACTTTGTAGCATGTTCTTCTTTATTCATGACCCATCGTACAATCTGATTGTAATTAGGAGTTTCTGCTTGTGATAATTCAATGATCATTTTCATTGATTTTTCAATGGTAACAATATGTTCTTTTATTA
>PKTC01000424.1 GCA_002869305.1 Marinilabiliales bacterium | reverse complement strand
GATATTCATTTTTTTTGCCATAACATTTTTATTTAGTTGGATATTATGGCTTCCTGGTATTCTGGTTACGTATGATTTTATAGAATCAACTTCAACCATCGATACCCTTAATGATGTTTTTAAATGGGTCGCTGGAATTGGGCCTTCATTAGCAGGAATTATTATCATCTTAAAATCGAAGGGGAAATCCGGACTAAAAGAACTTTTTAGAAATGTTTTTAAGTTTAAAATAGGTTTGTATTACATTCCACTTCTATTAATACTGCTAGTAACCTTGGTAGCAGCACATCTACTAAATATTATTTTGTTTAATGCTTCGTTTCCAGCAACCGGATTACTAAAGGAACCATATTGGATTCCTGTACTTTTCATTATATTTTACATTCTTCAATTTAGCGAAGAGTTGGGATGGAGAGGTTATGCTTTGGAAGCATTGCAGAGAAGAACAAATCCATTGCATGCAAGCATCATTTTGGGCAGTATTTGGGCTCTCTGGCATTTGCCGATGTTTATTACAGAAGGTTTTGGACAACACGATAATCATTTACCATATGCACAATTCTTTATAACACTGGTTCTAATATCTATTATCATAACCTGGTTTCAGAATAAGACAAAGGGAAGTCTGGTTCCTGCATTTACCTTGCATGCTTTAGTAAATCTTTCAGGCGAAGTATTACCTTTAATAGAAAAAAACCAAAACACGCAGGGGAATTATTCAGCATGGATCATTCTTAACGTTATACTTATTTTAATTATCATTCCATTAGTCATTAAAAAAGGAAAGAATTTAACTTGAAAGATAACTAGAAGGCAAACAATTGACCGTGCTATTTTAGTAGAAGATGAAACCGACCATAATTAAAAAGTTAAATACGAAAAAAACAAAAATGTACAAAATACAATCACTTAAAGACAAAAGCTTTGATGCTTTGTATGAATCATTCCAGGATGCATTTGCAGATTACGAAATGCAAGTAAATAAAGAAGAGTTAGAAAGAATGTTAATCCGTCGAGGATTTGTTCCCGAATTATCTTTTGGAGCATTCGATGGCGATAAGCTGGTAGCATTTACATTTAATGGTATAGGAAAGTATTGTGGAATAGAGACAGCTTATGATACTGGCACCGGAACCATGAAGGATTACCGCGGAAAAGGTTTGGCAACCCAAATATTCGAATATTCAATACCATTTTTAATAGAAGCAGGCATTAAACAATATTTATTGGAGGTGTTGCAACATAATACCAAAGCGGTTTCTTTGTATCAAAAACTGGGTTTTGAGATTACCCGTGAGTTTAATTATTTTTCGCAAGAGGTGGAGGCAGTTCAGCTTTCAGTAAATAATACGGAATTAGATTATAAAATTAAAGATATAACTTTAACTCAAATTGAATCACTGGCTTATTTTTTCGATTTTAATCCGGCATGGCAAAATAGCTTTGAATCAATTTTTAGAAAGCCTGAGGAATTTAAAGCGTTTGCTGATTTATCTGAAAATATTCCTGTTGGTTTTTGTGTAACTGAGATTAAGTCTGGAGATATTACCCAGATTGCTGTTAACCATAATCACAGAAGAAATGGTATTGGCACACTTCTTTTAAATGAGGCCCTGAAAGTAAACCTTCACAATTCTGTGAAATGCATCAATACCAGTATTGGTTGTGATTCAATCACCAGATTTCTGGAGTCTTTTTCTATTCCTGTGGCTGGTAAACAATACGAAATGATTAAAAAAATATAGTAATGAATGTTTGGAAAACAAAAAA
The DNA here is from genome assembly GCA_002869305.1 of Marinilabiliales bacterium. GTDB lineage: Bacteria > Bacteroidota > Bacteroidia > Bacteroidales > UBA12077 > UBA12077. The sequence goes on along the minus strand of PKTC01000424.1, from coordinate 241 downwards.
AGTTAAGCTTAGAGCAAAGAGGACTTTTCTTAAGTTAGGGACCTGTTCACGCACCTTCTTTTATATTTTAAATCTTGAATTCGGCAATCCTAAAGAAGATGAGGAGCGAGCTTTGGATCCTTTAGCGGGAGGTATCTTACAGCAAGGTTATCAGTGTGGAATGCTGTGGGGTGCATCTATGGCTTTGGGCACAGAATCTTTCAGAAGAAACGGTTCTGCAGATAAGTCTGTTGCCAATACG
>PKTC01000354.1 GCA_002869305.1 Marinilabiliales bacterium | reverse complement strand
CTAACAATATTTTTTCCAATATCGTGAACATCACCTTTAACTGTGGCAATAAGAATTTTTCCTTTAGATGATAAATCTCCACTAATTTTTTTCTCTTCCTCAATATAAGGTAATAGGTATGCCACTGCTTTTTTCATTACCCGAGCACTTTTTACAACTTGTGGCAAAAACATCTTACCTGCTCCAAAAAGCTCACCAACAATACTCATTCCTTCCATTAAAGGACCTTCAATTACTTCTAGTGTAGCATCGAAATTCTTTCTAATTTCCTCTACATCATTTTCAATAAAATCTAAATTACCTTTTATTAATGCATGGTTTATTCTCTCTTGCACAGGTTTCTTTCTCCATTCATCGAAGTTTTCTTCTTGTTTTCCTTTGGAACTATTTTTTTCGGCAAATGTCAATAATCTTTGGGTAGAATCTATTCTGCGATTTAAAACTAAATCTTCGGTAAGTTGAAGTAAATCCTTAGGTATGTTATCATAAATTTCTAACATAGCCGGATTTACAATTCCCATATCTAACCCAGCCTTAATGGCATGAAAAAGGAACACAGAATGAATCGCTTCTCTAACACGGTTATTACCACGAAACGAGAAGGAAAGATTGCTAATTCCCCCGCTTGTTTTTGCATACGGCAAGTTTTCTTTAATCCATTTTACTGCCTTAATAAAATCAACAGCATAATTATTATGCTCTTGTAATCCTGTTCCAATAGCCAATACATTGGAATCGAAAATAATATTTTCAGCTGGAAATCCGGCTTTTTTGATTAAGATATTATAAGATCGCTCTGCAATTTCTATTTTTCTTTCAAAAGTATCTGCTTGTCCTACTTCATCAAAAAGCATAACAATAGCTGCAGCTCCATATGACTGTATTTTTTTTGCTTTATCAATAAAATCCTGCTCACCTTCTTTTAAGCTTATTGAATTTACAATTGATTTTCCCTGAAGACATTTCAATCCTGCTTCAATAACCGACCATCTTGATGAATCAATCATCACAGGAACTTTTGCAATATCGGGTTCAGATCCGATTAAATGTAAGAATTTAGGCATCACATTCTCAGCATCAATCATAGCATCGTCCATAGAAACATCAATAACCTGAGCTCCATTCATTACCTGATGACGTGCAACATTTAAGGCTTCTTCAAAATTTTCGTCACGAATTAGCTGAGCAAATTTCTTAGAACCCGAAACATTGGTTCGTTCGCCTATATTTACAAAATTTCTTCCTTCGCAAATAGCTACTGTCTCTAAGCCAGAGAGTTGTGTTTTACATTGTATTTCAGGTAATGTTCTTGGTTTATATTTAGCTGCAACCTTGGCTATATGACTAATATGCTCACAATTCGTTCCACAACAACCGCCTATGATATTAACATATCGTTTATCGAGGAATTCCTTCATCAGGGGCTCCATCTGTTCAGCTGTGTCATCATACTCCCCAAACTGGTTTGGAAGCCCCGCATTTGGGTAAACGCTGGTAAGGAAGGGGGCTTTCCCGGATAACTCTTCCACAAATGGCCTTAATTCCTTTGCTCCGAGAGCACAGTTGAAGCCAATGCTAAGCATATTGATGTGTGACACCGAATACAGAAATGCTTCAAGTGTTTGTCCCGAAAGTGTCCTTCCACTGGCATCGGTAATTGTGCCGGATACCATCACCGGTACCTTATGTCCGTTCTCATCAAAGAGGGCATTAATGGCAAATAAAGCTGCTTTGGCGTTGAGGGTATCGAATATTGTTTCTACCAGCAGGAGATCAGCACCCCCATCTATCAATCCCCTGGCCTGTTCATAATAAGCTTCATACAGATCATCGAAGGAGATGGTTCTGAATCCGGGATTGTTAACATCAGGGGAGAGGGAAGCAGTGCGGTTGGTCGGGCCCATGGCACCTGCTACATAGCGTGGCTTTGATGGATTTTTGGCAGTATAGCTTAACACTGCGGCGGCTGCTATCTCTGCCGACATCTTGTTGATCTCGTAAACGAAATCTTCT
>PKTC01000452.1 GCA_002869305.1 Marinilabiliales bacterium | reverse complement strand
TTTCGGTTATTTTTTATTTCGTTAAGAATAAAGTTCCAGAGTTCCATTTTAATTGTACTTTGATTACTTTTCAAAAATACAATGAATCTGATTATTATAATTGCTAAGAAGATAGTTTTTATGCATAATTTAAATTTTAAAGATGGATACATACTTAAATTATCACTGTATGGAAAATAATTCTTTGATTTTATTTTAAACTATAATAAAATTCTATATTAAATTCGTAACTATATAAATGTATTCTGTTAATGTGTACAATTAGATAAAAAACGTAACTTTAGCCATCAAAAATTAATTAGATCACTAAAATGGAAAATATCTATCAAAAAATAAACGAATTAGCTGAAAAGTACAGAGATTATACTGCCGAAAATTTATCTAAATTAGTTCAAATAAAATCATTAAGTCTGGGTGAAAAAGAAGTTCAAATTGAACTTAAAAGACAAATGGAAGAGGCTGATTTCGACGAAGTACGAATTGATGGATTAGGAAATGTGATTGGACGTATTGGAAATGGAAAGAAAATACTTGCCATCGATGGTCATATGGATACTGTTGACATGGGAAATATGGACAATTGGGATTTTAATCCATTAGGAGGCGAGATTAAAGATGGATTTGTACATGGGCGTGGAACTGTTGACCAGGAAGGTGGACCTGCAGCATTTGTTACCACTGGTAGAATTTTAAAAGAGCTTGGTTTTGATAAAGACCTTACGATATATTTTGTTGGAAGTGTAATGGAAGAAGATTGTGATGGTTTATGCTGGAAATATATTGTAGAAGAAGAAAATATAAAGCCTGATTTTGTAATTAGCACTGAGCCTACCAACTTAGGTATTTATCGGGGGCATAGAGGACGTATGGAAATGCATGTTCATTTCTATGGAGTTTCATCTCATGGTTCTGCACCAGAACGTTGTAAAAATGCAATTTATATGGCATCCAAAGTTGCACTGGATATAGAAAAATTTAATGAAAGATTAAAATTTGATGAATTCTTAGGAAAAGGAACGGTTACCATATCAGAAATGGTAACAGGTAGTCCATCGTTGTGCGCTGTATCAGATTATGCCAGAATACATTTAGACAGAAGATTAACCTGGGGAGAAACCAAGGAGTCTGCAGTTGCCGAAATTGAAGAATTAATCAAAGGAATGAATGCCAAAGTTGAAGTTCTTGAATATCTTGAAACAGCCTATACTGGTCTGAAATATGGAATGGAGAAATATTATCCCACATGGAAAATTCCTGTAGAAGATGAAATCGTTCAAACAGGCGTTAAAACATTTAAGGGTTTGTATAGTAAAGAGCCAAAAATTGACAAATGGACTTTTTCAACCAATGGAATCATGACCAATGGTGTTTACGGAATTCCGACCATAGGATTTGGTCCTGGAAACGAAGTTTTAGCTCATGCACCTAATGAGAAGGTTGCAATTGACGATTTAGTAGTAGCATCAGCATTTTATGCTGCTTTTGCATTTGAACTTTAATAACGTTAAAATTAAGAAGATATGAGTTTACAAGATAAAATACAGCAGTTGGGTCAGTTAGAGACTGATCTTTTTCAAAAGGATTTTCTTTTAACCTGGGAAAAGAGCCAGGAAGATTTAGAGGCTATCTTAAAAGTAGCCGAAATATTAAAAGAAATGAGAGATCATAACATATCGCCACGTGTTTTTGATTCTGGATTAGCTATATCCAATTTTCGCGATAACTCAACCAGAACAAGATTCTCTTTCGCTTCGGCAAGTAATTTACTTGGATGTGCTGTGCAAGATCTAGATGAACAAAAATCTCAAATTGCACATGGCGAAACTGTTCGAGAAACTGCAAACATGATATCTTTCCTATCTGACTTTATTGGAATACGTGATGACATGTATCTAGGTGAAGGAAATAAATACATGCGGGAAGTTGGAGAAGCTTTAGACGAAGGATTTGCAAAAGGAGTTTTACCATCTCGCCCAGGAATTGTAAACCTACAATGCGATATGGATCATCCAA
>PKTC01000140.1 GCA_002869305.1 Marinilabiliales bacterium | reverse complement strand
CCACTTCTTGATCAAATGGTATTTTATACTGAATGTTATGTGATAAACTTAAGATTTCTTTTTTTAATACTGTTAGATCACTGTTAACACTAAAAGCTATATGATTTAAATGCATCAAATTTAAATCAACTTCTTGCTGGTTTTTGCAAGAAAGCATAACTGAAAAGAAAATTATAAAAAGATAAAATGATCTTTTCATTCATCAACACGGTTTAATTGCCATAACTAAAATTAATTTTACAAGTTATAAAAAAAAATAAGACGAATTAAAGTTTTATGACAAATGCAATCGAAATGAATTTAAATAGAACATTACTGTTTACTAACGATGCTTTGATTCTTCATCAAACAGTATATTTAGATAGTTTTCATATCTTAATTGACTAACAGTTCCTTTTTCTATAGCAATTTTTACCGCACAACCCGGTTCATGCTGATGAGTACAATTATGGTACTTGCAATTTTCAGATGCTTTAAATATTTCAGGAAAAAAATGAAAAAGTTCTTCGTCATGAATATCATGAAGACCAAAACCTCTTATTCCTGGAGTATCAATAACATATCCTCCAACAGACAATTCAAACATCTCGGCAAAGGTCGTAGTATGCTTTCCTGATTTATGATAATCTGATATTTCAGATGTTTTTAATTGTATACCAGGATCAATCATATTGATTAAGGAGGATTTTCCAACACCTGAATTTCCTGCAAGAAGTGAAATTTTATTTTTTAATAATTGCGTAATTTCAGAAACGTTAATATTCTCTTTAACAGAAACAGAAAAGCATTCGTACCCAGCCTTCTGATAGATGTCAATTAATTCATTTAAATATTGCTTTTGTTGCTGGTTATACAAATCTATTTTATTAAAAATCAACTTTGCTGGAATCCTATACGCTTCAGCGGTAATTAAAAATAGATCGATAAAAATGGTATATGTTTCTGGAAAAGCAATGGTAATCATTAGTATTGCCTGATCAAGGTTTGCTGCAAGGATATGTGTTTGTTTGGAGAGGTTAGTCGACTTTCTTATGATGTAGTTTTTCCTATCAAGGATGTTTTTAATAACTCCGTTTTCAGAATTTTCCTGCAACTCATATTCAACAAAATCGCCAACAGCAACTGGATTGGTGCTTCTTATTCCTTGTATACGAAGCTTACCTCTGATGTTACAGGAAACAATTATTCCGGTCTCATTGTCTTTTACAGAATACCAGCTGCCAGTTGATTTTGTTACGATTCCTTTTTTCAATTTCTCATTGGTTTGAATGGTACGAAAGTATTAAATATTTCAATATTATTCCCATATTTGTTTTGATTTAAAATGTTTGATAGATGATAAAAAAGATTTACTCTTACAATGTTAATGGCATTAGAGCAGCCATAAATAAAGGGTTTTTTGATTGGTTAAAACAAGAAAGCCCTGATATAATATTAATTCAGGAAACCAAAGCACATAAAGAACAGGTTGATACTTCATTTTTAGATGTTCACGGGTATAAACATTATTGGTTCTCTGCAGAAAAAAAAGGATACAGTAGTGTCGCAATTTTTAGTAAAGATGATCCAGATAAAATCGAAACCGGAATAGGATTGGATAAATATGATAGAGAGGGAAGAACCATTCGAGCTGATTTTGGTGATCTTACGATTATAAACTCTTATTTTCCATCTGGAACAACAGGAGATGTTCGTCAGGATTTTAAAATGAATTATCTAGCTGATTTTAAAAAATACATTGACAATTTGAAAAAGGAACGACCTAAAATTATTGTTAGCGGAGATTATAATATTTGCCATAAACCAATTGATATAAACCACCCAGAACGACACAAAAAAACTTCTGGATTCTTACCTGAAGAAAGAGAGTGGTTTGATCAATTTATTGCTAGTGGGTTCATTGATACATTTAGAGAATTTAATACTGAACCCGAACAATATAGCTGGTGGAGCTACCGTGCTGGATCGAGAGCCAAAAATCTGGGATGGAGAATTGATTACCATTTGATTACGGAAGCACTAAGACCACAATTAAAAAATGCAGATATTTTACAAGAAGTTCATCATTCGGATCACTGTCCTGTTGCGGTGGAACTTGAATTTTAAAATTAAAAACCAAAACCCTGCTGAAGATTATACCTTCAGCAGGGTTTTTCAATAATCAAAAAATATAAAAAGGATTTTAAAATCTTATTTTGGCATTCTTTTACGTTCGTGTTCTTTCAGATAAATTTTTCTTAAGCGAATTGATTTAGGTGTAACTTCAACATACTCATCTGCTTGAATATACTCTAATGCTTCTTCCAATGAAAATTTAATTGGAGGTGCAAGTCTAACTTTATCATCAGTTCCAGATGCTCTAACGTTAGAAAGTTTTTTAGTTTTAGTAATGTTCACACCAATATCGCCTTCTTTGGTGTTTTCACCAACAACTTGACCTTCGTAGATTTCTTCCATTGGCGCAACAAAAAACCGGCCTCGATCTTGTAATTTATCAAGAGCATACGCAATGGCTTGTCCTGTTTCGATTGCGATTAACGAACCAACCTGACGTTTTTCGAAATCACCTTTATAAGGCTCAAAGGCTTTAAATCGATGTGCTATTACGGCTTCTCCTGCAGTTGCAGTCATCATGATATTTTTTAAGCCTATAATTCCACGCGATGGCATATGAAATTCTAATAAAATACGGTCGTTTTTTCGCTCCATATTCATCATTTCGCCTTTTCGTTGTTGAATTATTTCAATTGCTTTTCCAGAATACTCTTCTGGCAAATCAACGGTTAAGAACTCAATGGGCTCACACTTCTCACCATCTACCTCTTTTATAATAACTCTCGGTTGTCCAACTTGAAGCTCATAACCTTCTCTACGCATTGTTTCAATCAATACAGATAAATGCAGAACTCCTCTACCATATACGGTGTGTGCGTCTGCAGAACCTGCTGGTTCAACGCGCAGCGCTAAGTTTTTTTCAAGTTCTTTTTCGAGACGATCTTTTAAATGACGCGAAGTAACAAATTGACCTTCTCGACCAAAAAAGGGAGAATTATTTATAGTAAAAAGCATGCTCATGGTTGGTTCATCAATGGCTATCGGGTCTAAGCCTTCTGGATTTTCAAAATCTGCTATTGTGTCGCCTATTGAAAACCCTTCGATACCAACTAAGGCACAAATATCTCCTGACTTTACTTCGTCAACTTTCTTTTTTCCCAAACCTTCGTATGTAAGCAGCTCTTTTATCTTGGTGCGCTTTACAGAGCGATCTCTGGTAACCAAAGAAACGTTCATACCTTGTTTTAATGTACCTCTGAGAAGTTTACCTATGGCTATTCTTCCAACATACGACGAATAATCCAATGATGTAATTAACATTTGCGGTGTTCCTTCATAAGATTTTGAATCTGGAATGTGTTCCAAAATACAGTCCATTAAAGCACTAATATTATTGGTAGGATTTTTCCAGTCATCAGACATCCATCCTTGTTTTGCAGAGCCATAAACCGTTGGAAAATCCAATTGATCTTCATTAGCGTCCAGATTAAACATCAGGTCAAAAACCTGTTCTTGGACTTCTTCTGGTCTACAGTTTGGTTTATCCACCTTGTTTATTACAACAATGGGTTTTAATCCTAATGTCAATGCTTTTTGAAGCACAAAACGTGTTTGCGGCATGGTTCCTTCAAAGGCATCTACTAGGAGAAGAACACCATCGGCCATATTTAAGACCCGCTCCACTTCACCACCAAAGTCGGCGTGACCAGGAGTATCAATAATATTGATTTTATAATCTTTATATTGAACGGAAACATTTTTGGAAAGAATCGTTATTCCTCTCTCTCGTTCCAGATCATTACTATCTAAAATTAGATCTCCAGGGTTCTCATTCTCACGGAATAATTTTCCCATTAACAGCATCTTATCAACCAGGGTAGTCTTTCCGTGATCAACGTGTGCTATAATTGCTATGTTTTTTATTTTTTGCATTTCCCCCTAAAATTTAAGCGAGCAAAGGTATGTGTTTTTATGGAATATGAACTAGTAACACCTAAAATTATTATATGTTTTGTAAATTATTAATAATTAGGTAATAATAAAAGAAAAATAAAACCCCGACAAGGATCAATTCCTTGTCGGGGCAAGCTTTTTGAGATAAAATTTTCTTATTGATTTCTTTCGTATAAACTAAAAGCATTTGTTAAAGCATTTTCAATACTTGCGGCTAATTCTTTATCTCCATATCTTTTAGAAAATTCGTTTAACCGCTGCAAGTAATGAATTGATAATCGCAATTCGTAATCCAAAGATGTTAGATACTTAGCCGGTAATGAGAAATAATAAGCAACCTCTTCCATTGAAATTTCTGCAAATTCTTTAACAATTTCATTGGCCTTCTCTGTTGCTCCCAGCAGGTAGTAAGTTTCAATAATGTCAAGTATAAACAAATCGTGCTTAAAGTTGTATATTGGCATAACTTCCATACACTTATCTAGTGCAATTTCAGCGGAATCTTTTTTTCCTTCGTTTAGAAGAGCCCTTGCCAATCGGTTAAAGTTATTTCTGATTCTGATAACAGACGTTGTTCTGTCAATGGTGTGATCTATATAAACATCAGGATCATTCATATTGCCCCAGGCGAAATCTTCGATTAATTTTTTATACATAATATCCGCATCAATTCGTCCCGTTTCAAGATATCCCTTGGCAGGAGTTTTTATTGGAACTAAACGATAAGCGAAGCCTTCAAGTTGCAAATAGTCCTCAATTCCGATTGCACCATCTCCGGCGGTTGAAACAAAGTAAATGGGTCGCTCCCAGTTGTTATTAGCTAAAAGATCAAGAATCATTAATTCATTTTTCATGATTCTTCTTTTACTTATTTTAAATCTGATTTCAGGCACAATTTTATCAGCTTCTTCAGGCTTTACAGTTCCATTATTAAATACTTTTTCTTTATCTACAGCAACAATGAATTTATTGGTTGGCAAATAGTCGATCCATTCGTTTTGACCAACCTGCAATTTTGTTCTTGTGTCGTCTGATTTTACAAAATCAACGGCTTGTTCAACAGGCACATAATCATTTAACCTATCATTGATGTATACGACATCGCGGGTTCCATTTAAATATTGCTCATGGGTCATACCAAATGGAACGGGGTCTGAATCATAAGCTTTATTTTTCATCTGATCTATATACCAGTGAGTATTGAGCAGGGAAAGATTTACAACCCGAACATCAGTTCTTATTCCTTCCACCTCCTGAGCATACCACAGTGGGAATGTATCATTATCTCCATTTGTAAAGAGTATGGCATTTGGGGCACAAGAGTTGAGGTAATTTGCTGCAAAATCTCGTGCAATATATCTATTTGATCGATCGTGGTCGTCCCAGTTTTCAGAAGCCATTATGGTAGGAACGGCTAACAAACAAACTACAGTTGCAACACCTGCACTAACTTTTGCATTTACTTTCTTTTGTAAGAAATTGTATACGCTTAATACTCCTAAGCCAATCCACATCGAAAAAGCATAGAACGATCCCGCATATGCGTAATCGCGTTCGCGTGGCTGCAGCGGATATTGGTTTAAGTATACGACGATTGCAATTCCGGTTAAAACAAATAAAAGAAGTACCACAACAAAATCATTTAGATGACGGCGCATATGGAAGAAGAAACCCATTAATCCCAAAAGTAAGGGTAACATGTAATAAGTGTTTCTCGACTTTTGATTTTTCATATGATCTGGCGCGTTTTCCTGAGGGCCAATTAAACCATTATCAATGAAATTAATTCCGGTAATCCAGTTTCCATTCATTAATTCTCCATGACTTTGAGTATCATTTTGACGTCCAGAGAAATTCCACATAAAATAACGCAAATACATATGTCCCAGCTGATACCTGAAAAAGAACTTGAGGTTTTCGCCAAATGTTGGAATATATTTAATTTCTGGTTCTCCATCATATCCCGTTATAGTTACTTTTTTTCCTTTTATATCAGCCCATTTTTTATATTCGTTAGCGTGATCAGGATTGCTTTGACTATACATTCGGGGGAAAAACGTTGTAAAACGTTCATCATATGTATAGATTGCATTTAAGGAATATGACTTAATGTATTTACCATCCTTCTGTCTGTATGTAAATGGCTCCTTGCTGTCAATAACAGGAGCATTAAAATATTCACCCGTAATTAAGGGTCGATTTCCATATTGTTCTCTGTTCAGATAATGCAACAAATTAAATACTGTTTCAGGATTATTCTCATCCATAGGAGTATTTGCCAACGAGCGAATAACGATCATCGTAAAACTTGAATAACCAATCATGATAACTGCAAACGAAACCAGGATTGTGTTTATAACAACTTTCTTTTTTTTCTGAGTATAATAGATACCCCAAACTGTTAATCCAACTAAAAGCAAGATGTAAAAGAAATTCCCAGAATTAAAGGGCAAACCAAATCCATTTACAAATAGTAATTCAAATCCAGTAGCAACTTTGATTACTCCAGGTATAATGGCGTACATGATAGTACCCAGTATGGCTAAAGAAATAAATAGAGCTTTGATGACACCATTTCTGGTAACAGTATATTTTTTAAAATAATAGACAAAAACAATTGCAGGAATTGCCAATAAATTAAGCAAGTGGACACCTATTGATAATCCCATCAAATAAGCAATAAGAATTAGCCAACGATTGGAATATTTTTCATCGGCAATATTTTCCCACTTTAAGATGGCCCAAAACACGACGGCTGTGAATAACGATGAAAGTGCATATACTTCACCTTCAACAGCAGAAAACCAAAATGTGTCAGAGAATGCGTATGCTAAAGCACCAACTAATCCACTTCCAACTACAGCAATTAACTGCCCGGTGCTTAGCTGATTTTCAGATGAAAACATTTTTTTAGCCAGATGAGTAATCGACCAAAAAAGAAATAAAATGGTAAAAGCACTTGCTAATCCAGACATTGCATTAACCATCATAGCTGCATTTTGAGGAGCTCCCCCAAATAGAGTAAAAACTCTGGCAATTATCATAAACAGTGGGGCTCCTGGAGGATGTCCAACCTCTAGTTTAAATGCGGTTGCAATAAATTCACCACAATCCCAGAAACTTGTAGTTGGTTCAATTGTTAATAAATATGTAGTTGCTGCGATTAAAAAAACTATCCAGCCAGTTATTCGATTTACAAGTTTAAATTTTTCCATCGGTTAAGTGTGCTTTATTTCAACGCCAAATCTAGTTCAATTTATGATAATTAATGTTTTCTAAATTGATTTTATTGTGTAAAACCTAAAAAAATATTTCATTACTATCAGATTGCTCGAAATTACGTAAATTAGCCAAAATCTAAAAATAAAATTGTTGCATTACATTAAACAACGTACTCCACATGTCTAAGAAAAGCAGAAAGAATAGGATAGACATTGTTTATTCTACTGATCCAGATTTTAAATACGAATTCGACGAACAAGAAGAGCAATCAACATTGGATCCCGAGAAACAAAAACTAAAAGTCTATCTCGATACTAAAGCAAAAAAGAAAGGAAAGCAAGCTACTTTAATAAGCGGATTTGTTGGAACTGAAAGTGATCTAAAAGAGCTAGGCAAGTTGCTAAAAACAAAATGCGCAGTTGGGGGTTCCGTTAAGGATGGTGAAATATTAATTCAGGGTGATTTTAGAGATAAGATTGTGCAAATTCTTTCATCTGAAGGATACCATGCTAAAAGAATTTAAATCAGAATTCTTACAAAAACATTTCCTGTTAAAAATCGTTATTCTAATCATAATTCTGTCTCAAAACTGATTTGAATGAAAATAAGATCAAAATACATCTTTTTAGTGCTTTCTTTATTAATAAACTTCAATGTTTCTGGCCAGTTCTATTCCACAGGGCAAGATCCTTCATCAGCGAAGTGGAAACAAATTAATTCTGAAAATTTTCAAATTATTTTTCAAGAAGAAGCCGAAGCAACGGCTCAAGAAATTTCCAACATTCTAGAGTTTAATTATGAAAGTGTGGGAAAAACCCTGGACCATGCTCCAAAGAAAATATCAGTTATCATTCATAATCAAACCATACAATCGAACGGTTATGTTGCGTGGGCTCCTAAAAGAATGGAGTTGTCAGTAACTCCTGCTCAAAATGCCTATCCCGACCCATGGTTAGAACATATGTGTATACACGAATTAAGGCATGTAGTTCAAGTTGATAAATTAAACCAGGGCATAACAAAAATTCTCGCAATTGTATTCGGACAACAAGCTACCGGATTAGTTGCTGGACAATTACCCATGTGGTATTACGAAGGTGATGCGGTGGCAACAGAAACCGCATTTTCAAAATATGGTCGTGGAAGATTAGCATATTTTGAAAGAGGCATAAAGACAAATTTGTTAAGCGACGAGGAGAGGTATTCTTTTGATCAAAGCCTCTTCGGTTCTTATCAAAGGTTTATTCCAAATCATTACGAATTTGGATATCATATCACAGCCTTTACAAGAAGCAAATATGGGAAAGATGTTTGGGGCAATATAGAAAATCATGTTGCACGTAATTCATATACATTGCTTCCTACGCCTTTTTCTTTTTATAAAGGATTAAAGAAAAATATTGGTCTGTCGCAAAATGAATTATTCGATGAAACCTTAGATTATTTAGAAAAAACATGGAATGCACGATTTGAAGACAAAAGTTTTAATGAACCGAATTATTTCCAAAATTATGTTATCAAGGAATATGAAAACTATTATAATCCGACTATAGTAGATCAGGATCAAGTAATTGCATTAAAAGAGGGGCTTTCGCATATTCCACAATTTGTTCTTGTGTCTGAAAACTCAGAAGAAATTATATATGAGCCAGGTTATTTAATTTCAAAAGATTTTTCTTACTCAAATAATGTATTGGTTTGGGCAGAATATAAAGCAGACACTCGCTGGGAGAATAGAGAATTTACAACAATTAAGTTATTAAATATCAAAACAAAACACAAATATGATCTAGTTAAAAAATCAAGATTCTTTAGTCCTGACATATCTGTAAATGCAGACAAAATAGTAGTTATTATGGTAGATAAGCAAAACAATAGTTCATTAGTTCTATTAAACGCAATTACAGGTTCAGTAATTAAGGAAATAGAATCGCCAGAGGGTTTTATCCAAAGACCAAAATGGGCTGATAATGAAAATTTCATTTATGTAATCCACATAATTAATTCTCAAAAACAAGTATCAAGATACAACATAGAAAATAATCAATGGGAAAAGATCTTTGTATTTCCGGGCGATATACAGAGAATATTGCCAGTTGAAAATTACGTTTACTTTCATTCCACTTTCGACGGCATAGATAATGTTTACGTTTTTGATGAAAATTCCGATGAAGTTTATCAGCTATCTGATTCAAGATTTGGAATTTCAGAATTTGATTATATAAGGAATAAAAACAGATTGGTTACTAATGAATATACTTCACAAGGATTTCGTTTAGCTACTATTCCAGTTGAGAGAGCGTTGTGGAAAAAAATCGAACTAAAAGAACCAAATACATATGAACTGGCAGAAATCATAACTAATCAGGAAAAGAATGATATTCGCTCAAAGAAGCCTGAGCAAAAAGTCTATCAAACAAAACCATATCGAAAATATTTGAATTTATTTAATTTTCATAGCTGGATTCCTCTTTACGTTGATTATGATCACATGGAATTAGGAAGTATTTTTTCTGATCCATCGGAATTGTACAATAATATTCACCCAGGAATTACACTTTTATCTCAAAACAAACTGAGCACTACAGAAGCTATTTTAGGATATGCGTTTAAAGACGGGAATCATTATTTGTCCTCATCATTAGTATTAAAAGGACAATATCCTGTTTTAAAACTCACAGCTAACTATGGAGACGATCAACTAATTCTAAGAACAAGTGATGCAAATTGGCAACCTGAACCAAATATTGGTTATAGTTATGAGGTAGAAATGTATGTTCCTTTCAATTTAACCAATGGAAAATTTATTAAAGGATTCAGACCCATGGTTTCTGTTGAGTACTATGATAATCTTTATTATAATTATGAAGATAATTATTACATTGAAGGATTAGAGATTGTGCAGTCTGAGTTGCTATTTTACTCCTACCAAAGAAAAGCGGAAAGAGATATCATTCCAAAACTAGGAGCTGTGTTCGATTTTAATCTCTTTAATACACCTTTTGAGTCGGAATTGTATGGTTTCTTGTATAATGCAGACGCAATGTTTTATTTGCCGGGCTTTGGTAATTCTGGTTATAAAATAGATATTGGATATCAATATCAAGATCCACTCTTATATATGTTTAGTAGTAATTTCTCATTTCCTAGGGGCATTCAAAAAATGCGATCTGAGAAAATGGTAAAACTTTATGGTGATTATATTTTTCCAATTTCATATCCTGATTGGAATTTGGGCTCGCTTATATACCTTAAACGTTTTCGAGGAGACGTTTTTATTGATTATGCCTATAATACTTATAGAACGCTTAATCAAGATCAAACTGCAATTATATGGCCCAAAGAGCATAATTTTAGTTTTGGAATAGAACTTACAGCAGACTATCATTTATTAAGAGCAATTTTCCCACTAAATACAGGCCTTAGATTAGGTTATTCTCCTTCTGACAGAAGAGTAATTTACGAATTGCTTTTTGGAATAGACCTATACAGTTTTTAAAAAATCTTCATATGTCACAATAAAATAAAAAATAGAAGGTTTATCAATTAAATCAAAGTATTTTTTGGTTTAATAAATCTTAGGGTAGATATTTTTTTGTATATATTTGCCTCGTAATTTAAACGTTAATTTATTTTAATTTTAAATAGTAGAGTGATGGCTAAGTATAACGAAACAGAAACACCAACTGCAATTAACTTAATTGGAGCTGGAACAGAGATAACAGGTGATGTAAGTTCAAATAGTGATATAAGAATAGATGGCACATTAAAAGGCAACCTTAAAACTGCAGGTAAAGTTGTTATTGGTGAAACAGGAAAAGTTAAAGGCGAAATAAAATGTAAAAATTCAGATGTTTTGGGTGAAATAAATGGAAAAATACAGGTAGACCAACTACTTTCTCTTAAAGCTACAGCAAGAATATTTGGTGATATTGTAACCAAAAAACTTGCTATAGAACCTGGCTCACAATTTACAGGAAACTGTAATATGGGTGAAGAATCACTTAAAAATGTCGGAACAGAAGAATCAAAAATCGGATCAAAAGAACAAAAGAGCGCTTAGCGATATAGCGAAATACTCGGCCATTGGTTTTCAAATGATTGCCATTATGTTTATTGGAGTATTGGCCGGGATGAAACTCGACACAAAGATCGCGGGAATTGAATTCCCAGTATTTACAGTGTTGCTAACTGTATCAAGTGTTATACTTGCAATTTATTATGCGATAAAAGATTTTATTAAGCCACAGAAATAATGAATGCATTCAAAAAATTTTTATTACAAGAAGTAATTTTAATAATAGTCATAGTCATATTTTCTTTAATAGTTTTCCAAACCATTTTAAAATCATATTACATTCCCGAATTTTGGATGTTATTAGGGGTTATTTCGGTTTTAACAGGATTTTTTCATTATAGTCAATTGCAAATTCAGGAAAAACAAGGATCAAAATTCACGAATCGTTTTATGATGTTTTCCGGAATTAAAATGATGATTTATCTTGCGTTGATAACTTCATATTCTTTTTTAAATCCATCAAAAGCAGCTTCTTTTTTGATTTCTTTCTTTGTCCTTTACATTTTGTTCACCACATTTGAAATTATACACATAATCAATTATATTAAGAAAAAATAGGTATTCTTACTAATTTATATAGTGTCATGTATTTTGG
>PKTC01000335.1 GCA_002869305.1 Marinilabiliales bacterium | reverse complement strand
GGAAAATGAGCTAATCAAGAAAAATAACACCATCAAAGATACCGACGAATACACTATAAAATCTAAGCTTATTAGATTTGCATCATCTCGTGGATTTGAAAATGGCAAGGTATTTGATAAGGTTTCATCAATTATAGAAATGCGGAAAAAATAAATAACATTTACCTAAGAATTCATTAATTTTACAATACTAATTTTTCAAATGATAAATAGATCAAAGATATCATTCACTATAATCCTCACCACTAGTTTTATTATTGGTTTAGGTATACTCGATGCTCAGTCTAAGAGAAAACCCAAGTGGGTTACCGACAGACCTGTTGATAATAACTACTATATAGGTATTGGAAAAGCGAGCAAGACTGAATCGGATGCTGACTATTTAGAAATTGCTAAAAACAAAGCACTAGCCGATATCATATCAGAAATTTCTGTGAATATTTCAAGTAATTCTATTTTAAATCAAATTGAGGATAATACCGGATTACAAGAAACATATCAGGCTCGAATTGAGCTCAGTACCATGGATTACATAGAAGGATACGAAATAGTTGATAGTTGGGATAATAAAGAAGAGTATTGGGTCTATTACCGACTCTCAAAAGCTGAATATAAAAGAAGAAAACAAGAAATACTTGATCGAGCAATAAATTTATCCAAAGATTTTTATGAAAAGGCAAAGGAAGCTGAACAAGAATACGACATAAACAACGCTCTGATCTATTATGTAAAGTCATTTGATGCCGTAAAAAAACATATTGGAGAAGATTTATCTGTTTTTACAATGGAGGGTAGAATCTATTTGGATAATGCAATTTATCAATCTATACAGGATATTTTTAGTAGAATAAAAATTGTTCCTGAAAAGGAGATTTACACTTTACAAGCTCTTTCTTCTGAAAACGAACCCGTTGTAGTTAAAGTAAAATTAAAAACAGATTTAGAAACTCAAAGTATTTCAAATTTGCCCATAACATTCTCTTTCCCTGATTCAAATATTGGTGAATCGGAAAAGGTATTATCACTAAACAATGGAAAAGCCGAGTGTTCCATAGCAAGTATGGCTCCAAAAGGAAAAGCTCAAATAATTAAAGCTGAGTTAAATACTGAAGTTTATTTCGGTGAAGACAGTCCGGATAATTTCTTAAAAAAACTTTTTAATGAACGAGGAATAAAACCTTATGGCTATATAAATGTTGTAGTTAATGAAATAATTGCATATCTTGAATCGCAGGAATTATTTTTGGGGAACTATAGTTTCAATCATCCAATCACACGATTATTAGAACAGGAATTATCGAAAAATTTCTTTTCTTTTACAAAGGATATTGAGCGTTCAGATGTAATTGTAAGAATTGAATCTGAAGTTACACCAGGAGATAAATTAGAAAAGCATAATTTGCATACATCATTTCTAAATTGTAATATTAGAATTATTAAAACAGCATCAGAATTCGAAATTTATAATGAAACTTTACAAAATATTAAAGGAATGAAATCTGGCAGTTTTGAAATTGCAGCTAAAGATGCCATTGAAAAAGCTGAAAAAGAAATAAAGAATAAGATAATACCAAACATCAGAAAAATAAATTTATACTAGTAAAAATTCAGTTAATTATTTAATTCAAAAAATCGAAGTTATGAAAACTAAAATTTACAAACCACTAGGTTTATTATTAATGGGAGCTGTTATTTTCAGCGGCGCATTTACAAGTTGTAAATCCAAGTCGGGTGTTGGAGATATGCCAGGAGAAAAGGTAATTGAACTTCACTGCTCAGGACCTTAATTCAGAAGCGACAAAAACAATTTTAGAGCTAATGCTACAGGAGAAAGCTCAGATATGGAAATTGCTCGTAAAAAAGCTACCAGTAACTCTAAGGCTGCTTTGGCAGGTCAAATTCAAACTGTAATTAAAGGTACAACCGATAATTATGTAAATTCTCGTGAATTTAATAATGTTGAGGAAGTTGAAGAAAGATTTGAGTCTCTAAACCGAGAAGTTATCAATAAGCAAT
>PKTC01000111.1 GCA_002869305.1 Marinilabiliales bacterium | reverse complement strand
TTGTCTGAAATCGTTTTTGATTCTTCAGGAACCAAAATGTCAACCATCGGGCGAATATGAAAATTTTCCAGTTTTGGATTAACCGATTGCATTTTTTGCAAAGGCATATCCTCGGGATTTAAATAAATATTGAAGGTGCTTTTTTGAGCGGGTTCAACCATGATCACAGTATCCATATAACCATGTTTGCTATAGCTTAATCCATGAACTTCTTTTTCTGCAGGAATAGTTAAAGAATAAAATCCTTCTCCATTTGATAGACCTACAACGCGACCATCAATTTCGTAAACCGTAGCTTCTGCAATTTTGTCTCCTGTTTGCGAATCAAGAATATATCCTGTAATAATGTACTCATTGGGTCTGTTTTCAAAATAAAATTCCGGAGGATTTTTTTTATTTAGTATAACATGGCTGCCTACTACCTTATACCTAACAGAATTATCGAATAGTTTATTCAAGGTTCTGGACAGGGTTTTATCCTGAATTTCTAATGAAACTAATTCTTGCTCATTAAAATGCTTTGAATTGTAAGAAAATGTAAAACCTCCCTGTTCCGAAATTTGATCCAAAGCTTGCTTTAAAGTAATATCAGTAAAGGAAACAGAGATACGATTTTGTAAATAGTTCGTTTGTGATAGTGCCAGATGAGATGATAGCAACACCAAAAAAAAGACAACTATTTTCAGATTAATTATTTTTTTTAGCGCACCCATCACCCTTAATTGTATAAGTGTTATTTTCTTTAGAATATTCAAATTCAAATGTTGCTGCGATAACATCTATGATATCGTCAATTGTGTTGTTTGAAAATGTGGTTGACAAACGGCAATCGTAAATACGCTCATCACTCACCTCAATTTTAATGTTATAATAATTCTCAACTAAGCTGAAAACCTTTTTTAAATCAGTATCTGTAAAAATTAATGTGTAATCCATCCAGAATAATTCGTCGGGAATATTTTCTGCCACAAGCACTGGTGTTCTGTTTTCATTTGATATCTTAGCTTTTTCGCCAGCCTTTAGTAAGATGGATGTAGTATCCATAGTTTCAGAATCGATGGTAAATACTTTTACCAGGCCATCGGTTACAATTACTTCCATCTGGCTATTTTCGTAAGCACTTACGTTAAAGGATGTTCCTAAAACTTGTACAAAGGCATTTCCCGCTTCTATAATAAATGGTTTTGCTTTGTTAGGTTCAACCTTAAAAAAAGCTTCACCTTCTAATTTTACTCTTCGTTCGTTTTTAGTGAATTTTTCAGGATAAGATATTTTAGAATGATTGTTTAATGCAAAATGAGTTCCATCAGGTAAAGAATCTTTTACAATGTTTTCAACACTTGCAATTTGCATATTTTGAATAGATTCCGGTTTAATAAGCAATTGATAAATTCCAAAAAGAACTATAACGACTGCTGCCGCACTCGAGCCTAACCAGATTCTTCTGGATTTTAATGATAGGGTTTTAGTTGATTTTTGTTCCTCTTCGTATTGATCAATTCTTGCGGACATTTTTTTCCAAACAGATGAAGTGTCAACGGCTACGGGATTAGGCGTTAGCTTACCGGTTTCTGCCCAAACAGTTTCATACGTATCCAGAGCCTTTCGATTTTCTTTGGATAATTGAAGCCATTCCTGAACCTGAAGGATTTCATCCTCGCTTGCTTCGCCAAGCAAAAATCTTAAAAGGAGCTCGTCATCAATATGTCCCGATTTTTTATTCATTGTTTTACATTAATATGACAACTCAATTATCATATTCCTCTATCCGGTTTTAAAAAAATCACTAAAAAATAATATAATCCAAGGCAGATAGTCTTTTAGCTCGGTTCGTAAAAACTTCAGAGCTTTTACCATTTGGTTTTCGACAGTACTAACCGAAATGTTTAATTTATCTGCTATTTCTTTGTATTTTAATCCTTCATAACGGCTAAGTATGAATACTTTTTTTCGTTCAATGGGCAGCTGATCAATGGCTTCCCGAATCTTCTGATCCAACTCAGACACAATCATCTC
>PKTC01000144.1 GCA_002869305.1 Marinilabiliales bacterium | reverse complement strand
TGCTAAGATTCTGAAGATCTTACCTGTTTTTTTATCGCTATCATACTGGTTGTTAAGGTGATCATCTAAAAAGAAATAATCAAAATTCTTATCTTCGTATGAATGCCAAATGTTTTCAATATAGCTAACAGATTTATCCATGTTCTCTAAATCAGCCTTTAAATAAATATACCAGAATACATTAGGGTTATTAAGAATAATCTGTGGTTCAATTGCATTATGCAATGATTTAAAGTTATAATCTTTAAAAACACCTATTATCTCAAGCTTTATATCCCCTTTATAATAAATATTTGATCCCACAGGATCTGAAAGTCCCATTATTTCGGCCGCTTTTTCATTAATTAATAAATTAGCTGAATCCGAAATATAATCCATAGAAAATTCACGTCCATCAACTATATCTATCTGTAAAGTTTTAAAGAACTCTGAGTCAACAAAACCACACCTAAATAACACTTCATTGTCCTCTTGTTTCCCTTCCCAGCTCCAAAGGCTATTTGAAAAATTATATCCCATGGATGGTAGAAAAGATGCTCGCGTTACATCATGAATACTAGGATTTTTAAGCAACTCATTTTTAACAGATTCGTAACTAGAATTAACTTTTTCCGAAATTGGAATTATTATTACTCCCTTTTTATCAAAACCCAAATCTCTATTATGAAGATATGATAACTGCTTAAAAATTGTAAAAGTTATGATAAGCAAGGAAATTGATATGGTAAATTGAAAAACCACTAAAAATTTCCTGAGTTTACCTGTGCCAATGGATTGTGACAATTTTCCTTTTAAAGTATCAATTGGTTTAAATGATGAAAGGTAAAATGCAGGATAAATCCCAGATATAAAACCAATACATACGATCAGAATTATAATACTTAGGTAAATAATATTACTGGAATAATCTATAGTTAAATTCTTAGCTGTAAAATTATTAAATTGATCAATTACAGACTCTACAAAAAATAAAGCAATTATATGCGTTATAAAAACATATAAAAATGTTTCTCCTAAAAACTGAAATATTAGATTTTTCTTTGAAGCCCCTAATGTTTTTTTAATACCAACCTCTCTGGCACGATTTATTCCCTGGGCAGTTGTTAAATTAATGAAATTAATGCAAGCTAAAATCAATATTAAGAATGCTGCAGATGAAAAAATTATAATAGAAGTTACATCGCCTGTGCCACCTATATCAAAATCTAAATCTTTTTCCAAATGCATATTTTGTAAAGGCTGTAAAGCTAAAATAGAACTATCTTCAAGTGTCGGTTTATCAAAAAGAAAATTCGAGATCTTATTTTCGATTTCGGATTGAGAGACCCCATCATCCAACAATAAAAAATTATGAAATCCACTGTTATTCCATCTATTAACAGAATAGCCTAAGTCAGCCGCAAGCTCCATTGGTAATAAAAAATCAAACTGTAAACTTGATCTTGATAATTCTTTTTTAAAGATACCTTCAACCATTAATTCTATTGAATTTCTGCCTAGGACTATTTGACCCATAGGGTCTTTTTCTCCAAACAATCTTTTTGCCAGATCTTCAGATATATAAATAGACCTTTTACTTTTAAGAAAATTTTCCTTACGCCCATCGAG
Source organism: Marinilabiliales bacterium (assembly GCA_002869305.1). Taxonomy (GTDB): domain Bacteria; phylum Bacteroidota; class Bacteroidia; order Bacteroidales; family UBA12077; genus UBA12077. Next base: position 10,343 of record PKTC01000144.1, on the reverse strand, counting down.
AATTTGCAAAGAGAATATGTTGATAAAGGAAGTATCCACATAAGCACCCACTTCTAAAAATTCAACATCTCTATTTTTTATATTCCAGCCTGTTACACCATAACGAGAAAAATCTTCAATTCCTGTAATCCCTTCTTTTAATCCAGGCCCCAATGGACCTTGGGTTATTGCCCAGGTAGTTTTATCATTAAATTGAATATGCTGAACTACTCTGTAAATTCGGCTTCCTTTCTCATGAAAATTATCATAACTCAGTTCGTCATTAACCCACAGCAAGATTAAAACAGCACAAGCTATACCTATAGAAAAGCCCAGAATATTGATGATAGCAAATACTTTGTTTCTTATTATGTTTCTATAGAACTGTTTAATGATTAATTTCATCTTCTTCCTAAAATCTGATTATTGTTTTTTGATTAAAACTTCGTTCATCCTTAAAAAATCTATAAGTAAGTCAAATAACATGAATAATATCTTAAAATTCTTATTCTATTCATCGAATATAAAAAACTATTCAATCCTAAGGGAATCAACCGGATTCTTGCGTACAGTTTTTACAGTTTGGTATGAAACTGTAAGCATGGCAACGATCCAGGTCAGAGCACCCGAGAAAAGAATTAGAAACCAGGATATACCAACCTTATATGCAAAATTATTTAGCCAGTTATTTGTACCATAATATGCAATAGGTATTGCAATTATAAATGCGATAAGCACTATCCATGTAAAATCTTTGCTTAACTCAAAAAATAGTTGAGAAGTATTGGCACCATTAACTTTTCTTATAGCCATTTCTTTTTCTCTTTTTTGACATATAAAGGTGGACATTCCAAATAAACCTATCGATGCGATAAAGATTCCGATAAAGGCAAATAACTTGAATAATTTTGCAATTTTTTCTTCACTTTTATATTGCCTGTCAAATTCCTCGTCCAGGAAAAAATAATTAAATACATAATCGGGAAACAACTCACCGAACTTACTTTGTAAAAACATTACTGTTTTTTCATAATTAGCCAGTTCATTCATCTGAAGCGTTATATAACGGTAATCCTCACTTATCAAAAAGATACCCAAAGGTTCTATATCAATTTGTAGGCCTTTTGAATGAAAATCTTTCATTACACCCAAAACAGGTTCTCTTCTTTCGAACAAGGTGTTTGACAATGCATCTTCATTTGTTTCCCAGCCAAACTTTTTAATAGCAGCTTCGTTAAATACATAGCCATAATTAGCTTCACGACTTAAATCCTCATCGAATGCTTTACCTGCTTCTATTTTTAAGCCATATATTTTAAAATAATCAAAATCAGCCTGCATACAATTTATCATTTGTGAGTTTATTTCTTCTTCTCCACTGGGGTAAAGTCTCCACCTATACCTCCATTTACCGGGCACACTTGATGAAATTGCAGCTCCTTCAATACCGGTGAATTTTTTAAATTCATTTTTTATTTGCAGGTAATTTTCATCGTTTACATGGCCCGAAGGAAGCTCAATGATTATTTTTCGCTCTTTCAAAAATCCAAGATTCTCATTTTTCATATAATTCACCTGCTTGCTAATCATTGCAGTTCCTATTATAAGAATTATTGAAATTGTAAATTGAATTGTTGATAGTATAGTTCTAAGGTTCGTACGATATTTTGAATGTTTACCTCCTCTTTGAATAAGAATAGGTGAAAAAGACGACATATAAAACGCAGGATAACTACCTGCTCCCACTCCAATAAATAATATAATTAATATCAAGTAAAACCATAATTGGGCAGAGGAATACACCACTTTTAAACTATATTGAGTAATATTGTTTAAGCTAGGTAAGGATAATTCAAGCAGAAACATTCCCAAAATATGAGCAATAAACACAAGCAGTATTGATTCTCCAATAAACTGAATTATTAAATTGATTTTTGATGCACCTACTGTTTTTCTTAATGCAATCTCCCGTTGCCGTGCAGTATACCTGGTTGTAGATAAGTTAATATAATTTAATGATGATAAAATTAATATAAATAAACCTGTAAAGGCCAAAATATAAATATATGTGGTGTTAGTTGGAACCTCCCAATCCCATAAATAGTTACTTGTATCGGTAATATGCAAGTCTCTTAGACCCTGAATAAACAAATTTATTTCTTCGTTTCTTTTTTCTTCTTCTGCCATCAATAGTTCGGGTAGATTCTTAATAGAATTTTCAAACAACTCGGGCTTCTCTTCTGGCTTTAATTTTATGTAGGTGTGTAAAAACCTCCCATATCTGTGTTCATCCAGAGAATGATCAAGTGCATAGGTTGGCCACGATAAGTAAAAATCTAATTTAAAACGTGTGTTCTCGGGCAAGGTCTCAAGCACTCCAGTAACCTCATAGTAAGCTGTATCAATTTTTAATAATTTACCAATTGGGTTTTCTTCTCCAAAATATTTATTGGCAGCTTTATTTGTTATTACAGCCGTAAAAGGTCTTTCTAAACATGTATTTTTATCTCATAGTTTAAATGGTAAACTTATTATTTTAAAAATGTCTTGTTCAACAAATTGAGTTGGTCCATCTTTATATACATTTTCTTTATAGGAAATCTGTGTTTCACGGTTGGGGGCAAATCTTGCCATATGTTCGATATGCTCAGAATTTTCTAATATATAATCACTAAACTTATGTTGGCACCCAGCAAATATATTTTCTCCCTTGGTTGAATAAGCTTTTTGGCTGATCCGGTATATTCTGCTAACATCTTCGTGAAATCTGTCGTATTCAAGTTCATATTTTAATAAAAGAAAGATGTAGGTAAAACAAGCAATTCCAAACGCTAAACCCATAATATTTAGAAATGAAAACCATTTGTTTCTTAATAAAACTCTAAACATTATATTGAATAAGTTTTTAATCATATAATCTTTTTTTTACATCCATCCGAATATTATACCAAAACGCTCAAAACTTTAATTAACTGTGTTTTAAACCATATAAAAGTAGTGTCATTTTTTAAATGTTGTACTAATTACGACATTTAGTGTCATATTTCGTACATATTTAATATTTACTATATTTGTAATAAATATAAACCATTTAAAATGAACAAGAAAGAGGGTAAGATTTTAGTTGTTGATGATAATGCCGGAATTCTTAGCTCATTAAATCAACTATTAAAATATGATTTTGAAGAAATACATACTATTTCTAATCCAAATGTAATACCTAATCGTATCCGAAAAGATCAGTTCGATGTTATTTTATTAGATATGAACTTTAAAGCTTCTGAAAATACAGGAAATGAGGGAATATTCTGGTTACATGAAATTTTAAAAATAGATCCAAATGCTATCGTTATTTTAATTACGGCTTATGGGGATATTGATCTTGCTGTAAAAGCCATTAAAGAAGGGGCAACAGATTTTATAAGTAAACCCTGGGATCCAAATAAATTGATAACAACCCTTCAGTCAGGAGTAAAGCTTAGAAAAGCAAAAAAAGAGGTAACCGAATTAAAGAATAAACAAAAAGCCTTAAATAATGATATTAACAAGTTAAACAACAGCATAATAGGAAGTTCAGAAGAAATTAAAAAATTATTAAAAAAAGTTCAGAAAGTAGCAGAAACAGATGCCAATATACTGATACAAGGAGAAAATGGAACAGGAAAAGAGCTTATAGCCAGGGAGATACACAGATTATCAAACCGAAAGAATAATTCTTTTATAAGTGTTGACATGGGTTCCGTTAGCGAAACTCTTTTTGAAAGTGAACTTTTTGGACATGTAAAAGGAGCTTATACTGATGCTAAAGAATCGCGCATAGGTCGATTTGAATTAGCCAATAATGGCACTCTTTTTTTAGACGAAATTGGCAATTTACCGCTGATTATGCAATCAAAAATATTAACGATTCTGGAACAAAGAAAGATAACACCATTGGGATCCAATGCAGAAAAAGATATTGATATAAGACTAATTTCGGCAAGCAACAAAGATCTACTTAACTTAGTTGATGAGAATCTATTTCGAGAAGATTTATTGTATAGGTTGAATACAATTGAATTAACCATTCATCCTCTAAGGGAAAGAGGTGAAGATATCATTGAATTGGCAGAATATTTTGTTCATAAATATTCTAAACAATATCAAAAGCAAATATTAAAGATTAACAGTGACTCCTACAAAAAACTCTTACAATATCAATGGCCGGGTAATGTGCGTGAACTTAAGCACACTATAGAAAAAGCAGTAATTTTATGTGAAAAAAATATACTTCGCCCTACTGATTTTTTTAACCCTGATGACAGCATCAAAAAACAGGGTTTCTCAAATGTTGAGACACTTGCCGAAGCAGAAAGATTGGTTGTTGAAAATGCTTTAAAAAAAGCTGCAGGAAATTTAAGTCAAGCTGCTAAAATATTAGACATTTCAAGATCAACCCTTTATTCTAAATTGAGTAAATATGATTTATAAGCGATTTTATTTTATTATAATCATCCGGGTTATCGTATTATTTGCAACCGGGTTTTGGCTGTCCTTTAGTTTTCATGTACCTGAAAAAATATATACTCTTATTACCATTAGCTCTTTAGTAATAATACAGCTTATCGGATTAATTAATTATATTAACAAAACGAATCGAGAGCTAGCAAGGTTTTTTAATGCATTAAAAGATAAAGACTCTTCCTCCTTACTGCGATTCAGCGACAATAAAGGAGTCTTTAAAGAGCTTGCTGGATCGTTAAACGAAATATCGGAATTAATTGGAAAATCAAGAATTGAGTCCGAAAAAAGCTCAAAATATTTTGAGTTTGTTGTTGAGCACATTCCAATTGGAATATTAACCTTAAATACCGAAGGTAAAATTATTCATTCAAATAAAGCTCTTAGAAAATTACTTAAATCAGAATCACTGAGTACATTTGGTAAGTTAATTGAGATCAATAATAATTTAGCTTTAGAGATAAAAAAACTTAAACCAGGTGAGCAAAAGGTTTTACGTATTAAGATTCAAAGCAGCTTTATTCAGGTTTTAATTCATGCAACCCAGTTTAGTTTTGATGATGAAAATCTTAAATTAATCTCTATTCAAGATGTTAAAAATGAACTGGAAGATAATGAACTGAGCTCATGGCAAAAGCTTATTCGTGTCTTGACTCATGAAATAATGAATTCAGTAACACCCATAACAACCTTAACAGTAGCAATTAATAAGGGTCTTAAAAAAAAGAATCAAATTGCGACCATTGATACTATTACTAATGAAGACATTAAAGATGTTCTTATAAATGTGGACTTAATCGAAGAACGAAGCATTGGATTGCGAAATTTTGTTGAGAAATATAAAAGCCTTACAAAAATAAAAAGTCTAAAGACCAGCAAAGTTGGCATTTTTGAATTATTAAACAATTCTATATCGCTATTTAAAAATGAGATTAAGCAAAAGAGCGTAAAAGTGCAATTACACGTAAATCCTAAAACACTTGAAATTGAAGCTGATAAAAATTTAGTAGAGCAGGTAATTATTAATTTAATCAAGAACTCACTGGAAGCATTTAAAAGTAACACCGATAATCAAATTACTTTAACAGGTGGCTATAATTCCGATAATAGAATTGAAATTATACTAAAAGACAATGGAACTGGCATTCCAGACGATCAAATTAATGAAATCTTCATGCCTTTCTATACAACCAAAGAGCAAGGCTCGGGAATTGGATTAAGCCTTGCTCGACAGATTATGCAGTTACACGGTGGAAATATTTCTGTTCAATCTGATCCTGAAATGGAAACTACTTTCACCTTAGAATTTTAGCTATTCGTATCTTAAACTATTAACAGGATTAGCTCTTGCAGCCTTTATTGCTTGGAAACTTACTGTAAGGGATGCGATCAAAAGTCCTAAAATAGCTGAGATAAGAAATATCCACCAGTGAATATTTACTTTATAGGCAAAATTATTTAACCAGTTTCTCATAAAAATATAAGCTATAGGCCAAGCAATTATATTGGACCATAATACCCACTTTGTAAATTGTAACAATAGTAAACTAACTATTTGGATTGTTGATGCTCCCATTGCTTTTCTTATTCCAACTTCTTTTGTTTTGTTTTCTGCAATAAACGATGCTAGACCAAATAATCCTAAACATGCTATAAATATTGCCAAAAATGAAAATAACTTAAACACATCTCCAGTTCTAAATTCTTCACTGTGCAAATTATCAAAATCCTCTTCCATGATTGAATAGTCCAATGGTGAATCAGAAACAAATTTATCCCATTTATCACTGATAAAATCGATAGTTTCTGTGCTGATTCCCGATTTCATTTTTACAGATAATAATCTAATATCATTTACAAATGAACTTGTTAACACTAAAGATCCAACATCCTGATGTAAGGATCTAAAATTGAAGTTTTTAACAACTCCAATTATCTTCCAATAATAGGTTTCGTCTCCGAATGTTGTTATTAGTCTTTTTCCTACCGGGTCTTTAAGACTGAACTCTTTAACAGCAGATTCGTTAATTACAATTGCAAAAGAATCTGTACTGTAATCCAGTGAGAAGAACCGACCATCTTTCAAAGTTAACTCATAGGTTTTAGCAAAATCCTGATCAACAGACATCATTCGAGGTGCAAAAGACTTATTACTTTCGTCTCCTTCAACTGCCAATGGCAAACCTCCAAACATTCGAGCAGGTAAAGTTCCAGATCCTGCAACACTTTCGATTAAGGGATTAGCCAATAATTCATTTTTAAATGCTTCGTCTGAATTTCCTAGTGAATAGGCCTTTTCAATAACAACTATGTCTTTTTTATTGAATCCAACATCCTTATTTTTTAACAAATTTAATTGCCCATAAATAATAAAGGTACAGATGAACAAGGTAATAGAAATTGAAAATTGAAAGATTACCAAGAAACTACGGAACCACCTATGTCTTCCGCCGGAAATTACTTTACCTTTAATAACATTTAGTATTTTTGATGATGATAAATAACTTGCTGAATATAAACCCGATACAACTCCGACAACAATAGCCATCATAAGCAGGGAAGGCATTACATAAAAATTAGAAAAATACCCAATTGATAAGTCCTTCAGAGTAAAACTATTAAAATATGGCAATACCGATTCTATAATTACCATCCCAACAATTAATGAAATAATACTCATTATAATCGACTCAAATAAAAATTGGTAAAATAGATTGCGTCTTTGGGCTCCTATAACCTTTCTCAATCCCACTTCTTTTGCCCTGGTAGCTGATCGGGCGGTTGATAGATTCATAAAATTGATAATGGCAATAAACAAAATAAAAATTGCAATTATCGAGAAAATATATACATAAAGAATATTTGAGTTGGCTTCTAGTTCATAATCTGTGTGCGATTTAAGATGGATATCTGTTAAGGGTTGAAGTATATATTCAAATGTATTTCCTGCACTCTTAAATTCTTCCATACTTACACCAAACACATTTTGTAACTCTGGCTCAATAAACTTGATCGCTACATCTAACATTTTTTGTTTCACAGAAGCTACATTAGCTTCCTTTTCAAGCAATAAATAAGTGTAAGAATAATCATTATTCATCCAACCTTCACCATCTGCAATAGTCAATGTAACCAATGAAGCCAGAATATTGTAATGCAAATGAGTATTTGAAGGACAATCTTTGAAAACGGCCTTAACTAAATACTCATTATCTAATATGGTTAATGATTTACCAACAGGATCTTTATCGCTGAAATACTTTTCGGCAATACTCTGCGAAATAACAATTTGATTAGGTGCATTTAAAAGATGATCCTGATCTCCATTTACAATTTCAACATCGAATATGTTAAAGAAACTGCTATCTACAAAAAATAAGTTCTCCTCAATAAATTTCTTTTCACCAAACTTAACCACTGCCTCATCCACATCAATTTGCACCCGAATAATACGCGTTGAATTTAATACCTCAGGCACTTCGTTTACAAATGTTTTACCTACTGGAGCACCTGTTACATATGCTTTTATTCTACTACCCTGAAGTTCTGCATTTATACCAACTCTATATATTTCATCAGCATTTTTATGGTATTTATCATAACTTAGTTCATCAAAAATAAATAAGAATATGATTATACTGCACGCCATTCCAATGGACAAACCCAATATATTAATAAAAGAATAGGTTTTATTTCGAATTAAATTTCGTATTGAAACTTTTAAAAAATTACGAAGCATAATGTGAGTTTTTAAATTAAACATTTTACTATCGTATACCAACAAAATGCCAGATTTAGCATATTACTGTCTTACAGATTATTAACACTATAAATAAATATAAGTATTTTGTATTATGTAAAAAAATTTTACATTTATCTACAGTTTTTTACGTTATCGTACAATTTAATTAAAAGAATGCAAAAAAACGGAAAGATATTAATCGTTGATGATGATTTAAATATTCTAAAATCACTAAAAATTCTTCTTGACGATGAATTTGATTTTATTAAAACAATCTCAAATCCTAATTTATTACTATCAGAATATAAAAAGGAGGCATTTGATGTTGTATTGTTGGACATGAATTTCTCTGCAGGAATAAATACAGGTAACGAAGGCATTTATTGGTTAAATGAAATTTTAAAAATTGATACGCTTGCTACCATTGTGCTGATTACTGCCTATGGCGATGTTAATCTTGCTGTTAAGGCAATGAAAGAAGGTGCTAGTGACTTTATAATTAAACCATGGAATAATGAAAAGTTAATATATACCCTTAAATCCGCCATAAAGATCAAACAATCTCAGTTAAAAATAAATAAACTATCAAAAGACAATGCGTCACTAAGCAATGAAATAAGTAAACCCAAAGAAAAGATTGTGGGCTCATCTCCCTCCATGAAAGAGATTTTTTCCTTAATTGACAAAGTTGCTACGACCGATGCGAATGTACTGATTCTTGGGGAAAATGGTACAGGTAAAGAGTTAATAGCAAGAGAAATACATCAAAAATCAAATCGCAAGTTAAAACCTATGATTAATATAGATATGGGTTCCATATCAGAGTTTTTATTTGAGAGTGAATTATTTGGTCATAAAAAGGGTGCATTTACAGATGCGAAAGAAGACAGAATTGGACGTTTTGAGATTGCGAACGAAGGAACTTTATTTCTGGATGAAATCGGAAATGTTCCTTTTTCACTGCAATCCAAAATATTAACAGCAATACAAAAGCAAGAAATTACTCCTGTTGGGAGTAACTATACTTTACCAATTAATGTCCGATTAATAACAGCAACCAATAAAAATTTGGAAAAACTAATTAGCTTGGGAACATTTCGCGAAGACCTGTACTACAGAATTAATACCGTTCAAGTTGAGCTTCCTCCATTGCGTAAACGCAAAGAAGATATTATACCAATAGCAGAATATTACTTAAAGTTTTATTCGGCAAAGTACGATAAACCATCGATTGAGATGAGTAAAGATGCTATTAAGGCATTAATTCAGTATCAATGGCCTGGAAACATAAGGGAATTAAGACACACTATAGAAAAAGCTGTAATTTTAAGCTCCGACATGACATTAAATGCAAACGATTTCATGTTAAAGCAGGAATCAACATCAAGTGAATGGCCACTTAAATTCGAAGAAATTGAAAAACTGGCTATTCAAAGAGCACTTGAGAATAATTCTGGTAAAATGATAGATGCAGCCAGAGAACTAGGATTAACAAGACAAACTTTATACAATAAAATCAAAAAATACAATTTAACATCGTGATTAGCAAACGATTTTATACCAATATTATAATTAGAATAATTTTTATTCTGATAACCTGCCTTTGCATCCTACCATTCCTTTTTAAAGAAGAAAAGCTTTTTACAACATTAAGTTTAACGTTGCTGCTTATTCTGCAGGTTTATTTACTGTTACATTATATAAATAGATTTAATAGAGAAATTGCCAATTTCTTTTCGGCACTAAAAACAAACGATGCATCCTTTGCATTTCATGATAAATCATTCCCTTACATTCATGAAAAATTTAGAAGTGATATAGAATATGTTCGCAATCAACTTTTTGATATTACTGAACAAAAACAAATTCAACAATCCTACTTAAAAGCATTAATTGAAAATTCGATGACAGGAATTATTTCTGTGAGTGAGGTGGGTAAAGTCGATATCATAAATCGAAGTGCATTGCAACTTTTAAACATTAACAGAATTACATATCTAAAGGCTTTAGAAGTTGTACATCCGGGTTTGTATCAATTTATTAAGAATAATTCTACTGGTGAAGATGAAAAGATTGAGACTGCTATTATTAACGCCCAAATTACCTGGAACACATTTAAGGC
>PKTC01000284.1 GCA_002869305.1 Marinilabiliales bacterium | reverse complement strand
GAGCACTGATAGTAGCCATTTTATTCATTGGCTTATCCTTATGTATAGTTGCTTTAATTACAACTTCATCAATTTTTGTAACCGATTCTTCAAGTTCTATTTTGATTATTTTTTCTTTTGCAGAGCTGATAATAACGTTGTCAATTATTTGAGTTTTGTATCCAACATAGCTTGCTTGTATGGTTTGTCTTCCTAGATTTACAGAATCAAATCTGAAATATCCATTTTCATCGCTTATGGTTCCTTGCTGTGGATCTGACTCAGGTAATATGATGTTTACACCTGGTAAAGGAATCTGAGATTCTCGATCAACAACAACTCCTCTTAATGTTTGTTTTAAGTCTTCCTGTGAATAAATTGTAAACACAGAAAGAAAAAAGAAAGAAAAGATTAAAATTAACTTCTGCCTCATTAACTTTGGTTCGATTTTTTATGAGAATAACAAAGATACTAGAATTATTTATTCTTTTTTATTGAAAACCCTGCCTGCTCAAGAATATTACCTAGCTGTACATATTTGCCATGAGAATATGCCATTAAATCAGAATGTTGCATATTTACAGTTCCATTGGAATCATCAATAAAGTTTTCTGAAACTTGTATATTAACTACTTCTGCTAAAAACATGTCATGTGATCCGAGTTCTTTAATTTCGGTCACTTTACATTCGATATTTACAGGAGATTCCTCAATAACCGGCGCTTTTACTTTTACTCCCGTTTTTGGAGTGAGGTTCATTTCTTTAAACTTGTTAAAATCACGACCAGAAATTCTTCCGCAGAAATCGGCAGCTCTAACTAAATCGGCCGTAGAGTAATTAATTACAAACTCTCTATTACGCTCTATGATACCGTGAGAATGACGATCTTTTCTAATAGAAACATAACACATGGGTGGGATCGAATTGACTGTACCTGTCCATGCAATTGTAATAATATTATATTCCTCAGGATTTGAACCGCAGCTTACCATGGCAGCAGGCACGGGATAAATTAGTGGAGTTGGTTTTTTATTAACTTTTTTCATAACATCTTTTTTTGACTCATTAAAACTAGCTAATTTTTGTTGAACTCAATAATAATAGTAGCCTTAATATTAGTCTCTTTTATTTTCATAAATTGCTCAATCAAGATACTGACAAAATGGCGCTAAAATTTTTAAAAACAAGCCATTATGACAACGCTTAAAGTTAATTAGAGATTGGCAATAGTTTTGATGAACAATTATTGAATTTAAATATTGAAAAATGCAATTAGATAATTTTACAATAAAATCACAGGAGGCCTTACAACAAGCGTTTACAATTGCTCAGGGATATCAACAACAGGCCGTGGAGAATGGACATTTAGTTAAAGGTATATTATCTCAAGGAGAAAATATCTCAACTTTTTTACTAAAAAAACTAAATGTAAATCCCTTAAATTTCCAACAGGCTTTGGATAAAATTATTGAATCGTATCCAAAAGTTTCAGGTGGTGAACCTTATTTATCAAAGGAAGCGAATAAAGCTGTTCAGAAATCCATTAGTATTTCAAAAGAGATGGGTGATCAGTTTGTTTCCATTGAACATTTATTGCTTGGAATTCTTAATGCTGGGGATCATATATCTCAGTTGATGAAAGATAATGGAATAGCAGAAAAGGAACTAAAACTTGCTATTCAGGATCTACGAAAGGGATCAAAAGTTGATAGTCAGACTGCTGAAGATACCTATAATACTTTAAATCGTTTTGCAATTAATCTGATTGAACAAGCTCGTGCAGGAAAGCTTGATCCGGTTATAGGTCGTGATGACGAAATAAGACGTGTTCTTCAAATTTTATCAAGAAGAACTAAAAATAATCCAATTTTGATTGGTGAACCAGGAGTTGGAAAAACAGCTATAGCTGAGGGAATTGCTCACCGTATTTTGAGTGGTGATATTCCTGAGAATTTGAAAAATAAACAGATTTTCGCGCTTGATATGGGTGCATTAATTGCGGGAGCTAAGTATAAAGGAGAATTTGAAGAAAGGTTAAAATCGGTGG
>PKTC01000312.1 GCA_002869305.1 Marinilabiliales bacterium | reverse complement strand
AGAAAATACAGCCCATTCTTTAAACCCTGTGCCTTTCATTCTTGTTTCGGATCGGTTTAAAAAGGTACAAGATGGTATACTAGCCGATGTATCTCCAACAATACTTTCGTTAATGGGTATCAATCCATCAGATGAAATGACAGGTAAGAATTTAATGGTTGAATAAATGAATTATATGATGCAGGTTGGCAATTGTGTTGTAGGAACGGAATTGCTCGAGGAGTTTTTTTTATGTAATCTGGACAGCTGTAAGGGTCATTGCTGCGTCGAGGGCGAAGCTGGTGCTCCTTTGGAAGAAGATGAAGCAGAATTGATAGAAAAATACTATCCAAAATTTAAACGGTTTTTAAGAGAGGAGTCTATAAAAGAAGTTAAAAAGGTAGGATATTCAGTAATCGATAAGCGCGATGGCGAACCTGTAACTCCTTTGTTAAAAGGGAAAGAATGTGTTTATACCATTTTTGAACATGGCATAGCCAAGTGCGGAATAGAAAAAGCTTTTTTAAAAGGAAAAATTCCTTTTCGAAAACCAATATCTTGTCATTTATATCCTATTCGTATTAAAAAACTGAGTGAAAACATGGATGCTCTTAATTATCATTTTTGGCAAGTGTGTGATCCGGCAAGAAAATTTGGATGTAAAAAGAAACTTAAAGCATATAAGTTTTTGAAGGATGCTTTAATCAGAAAATATGGCGAAGATTGGTATGAAGGACTACTGGAAACTGTAGAAGCTTATAAAAAAGAAATGCAGCAATCCGATCAGGTGGATGATTGCGATTAATATTGAAAATTATTAATTTAGACGCTCGAAAAAAACTATCAATAAATAAAAATCTATAAAAATGGAAAAAGTAAAACAGTACATTGAAGATAATAAGGATCAGTTCTTAGAAGATTTATTTGAGATGATTCGAATTCCTTCAATAAGTTCAATTAAGGATCATAAGCCAGATATGGAAAAAGCTGCAAACAAGCTTAAGGAATTGTTACTAAAAGCTGGTTGCGATAAAGCAGTTGTGATGCCATCAACAGGTAACCCGGTTGTGTATGAAGAAAAAATAATTGATCCTGCCAAACCAACTGTTTTAGTATATGCTCATTATGATGTAATGCCAGTAGATCCAATTGATCTGTGGGAACAGGATGATCCATTCGAACCAATCTTAAAAGATGGTAAGATTTGGGCGCGAGGTGCTGACGATGATAAAGGTCAGGGAATGATGCATATAAAAGCATTTGAAGCAATGGTGAAAACTGATTCATTGCCTTGTAATGTTAAGTTCATGATGGAAGGCGAAGAAGAAGTTGGCTCTCCGAGTCTGCCACAATGGTGCGAAGAAAATAAAGATCTTGTAAAAGCAGATGTTATTCTGGTTTCTGATACAGGAATGATTGCTCCAGATATACCAACAATTACCACTGGATTGCGAGGACTTTCTTATTGGGAGGTTGAAGTAACAGGACCAAACAGGGATCTTCATTCTGGATTATTTGGAGGTGCTGTGGCTAATCCAATAAATGTTTTAGCAAATATGATTACAAAAATGGTGGATGAAGATGGTCACATTACTATTCCTGGTTTTTACGATGATGTCTTAGAGGTTACCAAAGAGGAAAGAGCTAAAATGGCTGAGGCTCCCTTTTCAGAAGATGAATATAAAAAAGCAATTGACGTAAAAGCATTATGGGGCGAAAAAGGATTTACAACAAATGAACGTACGGGCATTCGTCCAACTTTCGATGTTTGCGGTATTTGGGGAGGCTATACTGGAGAAGGTGCAAAAACGGTACTTCCATCTAAAGCTTTTGCTAAAATTTCATCTCGATTAGTGCCAAATCAGAATAATGAAAAAATAGCATTGATGTTTAAAGAGCATTTTGAAAAAATAGCTCCTGATTATGCAAAAGTGGAAGTAAAATTTTTACATGGTGGTCAGGCTTATGTTTGCCCAATTGATTTACCAGCATATAAGGCCGCAGAAAAAGCATACGAAGAAATATTTAATAGAACTCCAGTCCCTGTT
>PKTC01000461.1 GCA_002869305.1 Marinilabiliales bacterium | reverse complement strand
ATCATTCTAAAGAAATCTCTCATTTTGATCATTTTTGTAATTAATTCGATCATAGTCTTAAATGCCCAAAATATTATTGTTACAACAGATAGCCTTGCAACACCAGAAGTAGAGCTCGGTGAAATCATTATTGCTGCTTCCAAGGACAACCTAAAACTAAAGGAGATGCCTGCTTCTGTAACATTTCTAACAGAAAAAAGATTAGAAGCAAATCATATTCTTGCTTTACCTGATGCTTCAGTAGTAGTTCCTAATTTTTTTATGCCCGATTATGGCTCAAAACTTACGTCTCCAGTTTATATCAGAGGAATAGGATCTCGAATTNCAGTTGGATTATACGTAGATGGAGTGCCCTATTTTGAAAAGGCCGCTTTTAATTTTGAATTCTTTGAGATTAATCGCTTAGAAGTACTTCGAGGACCTCAAGGAACTTTATATGGTAGAAATACCATGGGAGGTATTTTAAATATTGAAACAAGGTCTCCCTTCAATTTTCAAGGAACAAATGTACAAATGTCTGCAGGAACTTATGATGCCTATAGAGTAAATGCAAATCATTATAATGCCATTAACAATAAAGTAGGTTACTCTTTTTCTGTAAATTACGTAAATAATGGTGGTTACTATTTTAATGATTTTCTTGATAATTATGCAGACGACTTGAATTCATTAGGATTAAGAAATAAGTTAATATTTAAATTATCATCAAAATTAACCATTAAGAATATAGCTTCATTTGAGTCGAGCAAACAAGGAGGGTATCCATATGCAAGGTATGATAGCCTTCAGGGAAAGAGCCTTCCAATTGATTATAATCAGCATAGTAATTACGACAGGGAAATGTTTTCTGATGCAATAGTTTTTGATTACTCCGGATCGAATTACAGTTTAGTTTCTACAACCTCATATCAGTTACTAGACGATATTCAAAACATTGATCAAGACTTTACTGCAGATTCAACCCTGTTTGCACAACAAGATCAAATTCAGAATATGCTATCACAAGAATTAATAGTGAGATCAAACAACGAAAAAAAGTATAAATGGCTTTTTGGAGCGTATGGTTTTATGCAGAAATTCGATAAGAAAGTGGATGTTGATATTTATTCTGCCAATATGAAGGTTCTAAAATCTTATGATCATACCATTTATGGCGGAGCAATTTTTCATCAATCGACATTTAATGATTTTCTTATTGATCATCTGTCAGTAACTGCAGGACTTAGAGTTGATTATGAAAACGATACCGAAGACTATATTTATGATAGATCAATAGGAGGAAACTTAACCAATATTGATGATACAACAGGTACTTTAGAATCATTTGTGTTACTACCTAAAATTGCCTTAAAATACGCAATAAATAATACTAGCATTTACGCTACTGTTGCAAAAGGTTATAAAACTGGAGGTTTTAACTCAACTTTTGATGATGACAGACCAAAGGATCGAACATTCGACCCAGAATATAGCTGGAATTATGAGCTTGGAATAAAAACAGCATTATTTAACAAAATGATATATGCTAATGCAGCTATATTTTATATCGACTGGGATAATCAACAGATTTATCAAACTAACCCAAGTGGTTATGGTTCGAGATTAACTAATGCAGGTGAAACGGTAAGTAAGGGAGCAGAATTATCTTTACAGGCATCTCCTGTTAAGGGATATAATTTATCTGTAAGTTATGGTTATACCCATGCTACGTTTGTGAAGTATGAGGAAAATGAAACTATAAATTATAATAATAACTTCCTTCCATATATCCCAAGAAATACGATAGCTGCGCAACTTAGTAAAACGTATTACCTGAAGAATTTTAACTTATTAGATAATATTAAGGTCCATTTATTATATAAGGGATTAGGCAAATTATACTGGAACGAAGAAAATACGGTTGATCAAGATTTCTACAATACTCTTAATGCTAAGATATCCTTTGTGAAGAATAATTTTGAAATAGATTTGTGGGGTAGAAACCTTACTAATCAGGATTATCATACATTTTTCTTTACGGTTTATAATAACAAATTTGTTCAAACGGGAAGACCTGTTAACTTTGGGCTCGATTTTAAAATCAACTTTTAATTAAAATCAATTTGAAGAAAGTAGAAAACTGGCAAAAATTCCCAGTATTATTTAGTCTATATATAGCTCAATCGGTTCCGATGAGTTTTTTCTCGACTGTTGTTCCTGTTATAATGAGACAGGAACAATATTCGTTAGAATCCATTGGATTATTACAATTGGTTAAGTTACCGTGGATATTAAAGTTTCTCTGGGCTCCATTTGTTGATAATTTTACAAATACAGGAAAGCAAATCAGACGATGGATTGTTCTATCGGAGATATTCTATGCTGCCGTAATCATTTGTATTGGCTTTTTTAACCTACAAACTGATTTTACGGCCATCATTGTGCTAATGGTTATTGCCTTTATCGCTTCGGCAACCCAGGATATTGCAACAGATATTTTTGCTATTCTTATCCTAAAACCTGAAGAAAGAAGTTTAGGTAATAGCATGCAATCTGCAGGCAGTTTTATAGGTAGTTTATTAGGTACTGGAGTGTTATTATTAGCATATTATTACTTTGGATGGCAGAACCTTCTTATTTTACTGGCTACATTTGTTGGATTTGCGATCATTCCCTTAACCTTATATAGAAAAAGACTAAATCCGAGTACGTTCAATAAACCAAGGGTTAAAATTCGAGATATCTTCTTGTTTTTTAAGGACAAATCTTGCCGAAAGAGAATTCTTTTGCTTATTTTTTACTATGGAGGCATAATAGGTATTCTAGCAATGCTGAAGCCATATTTAGTCGATTTAGGCTATAATGTGAAACAAATTGGATTTATGTCTGGAATTGTAGGAACCTCAGTTGCTGCATCATCTGCATTATTGGCAGGGTTTATTATTAAACACTTAGGTAGAAAAGTATCCATTTATTTGTTTGCTGTAATTAATTTATGTGCTGGTGCTTTTTTCATTTACCTGGCAAACCATTCGCCCTTGTTGTATGAAATATACATCGGAATCTGTTTGTTGTGGGGGTCTTATGGCCTATCAACAGTAATAATATATACAACCTCAATGGATATTGTTAGAAAAGGAAGAGAAGGGACTGATTTTACAGTACAAATTGTAATTACTCATTTAAGTGGTATTATTGTTGCAATTTTAAGCGGTAAAATTGGTGATAAATTAGGATACCTCGGACTTTACCATGTTGAATTCATTATGGGATTATTAGCATTCTTTGCAATACTATATAATTACCCAATAAAATTTAAGAAGAATGAAAATTGAAAATAAAATAATAGATAAGTATAATATTCCTGTACCTCGATATACCAGCTATCCTCCTGCTAATCATTTTAAGGATGGATTTTCTGAAAAGGATTATATTTCCTTAGTGAAGGATTCTAATGATCAGCAACCAAGTCATGTTGCTATTTACATTCATATACCATTTTGCAAGAAGATTTGTTTTTATTGCGGTTGTAATGCTTGTACGATGAAAAGTGAGCAATTAATCAAAGAATACATACAAGCGCTAAAAAAAGAGATCAGTTTTATTGTAAAGTCAATTAATAAAGAAAGGAAAATTTCTCAGATCCATTATGGTGGTGGAACTCCTAATGCGATTGATGTAAATTATCTCAAAGAAATTAACAGTCTAATTTTTAGCGAATTAGAATTGATAGAGAATCCAGAAATTGCAATAGAATGCAATCCTGCTTATCTGAATTATACATATATTGATCAACTGTTAGAAGCAAAATTTAATCGCTTCAGTTTGGGTGTGCAGGATTTTAATTTAGATGTTTTAAAGTCAGTTAATAGGGAACCTTCGGTTTTACCAGTCCACGATTTGGTTTCGTACATAAAGTCGAAGAATTCCGAAATAGCAGTGAATCTTGATTTTATTTATGGTTTACCAGGACAGAATACGGAAAGTTTTTTAAATACGATAAGTGAAGCCATAAAAATTAAACCAGATCGACTGGTTACCTTCTCCTACGCTCATGTTCCATGGATGAAGAAACATCAACAAATTCTCGAGAAAAGAGGATTACCTTCGTCAGAATTAAAAATGGAAATGTTTCTTGAGGCTCGAGAATTATTATTAAAATCTGGATACATTCCTATTGGATTGGATCATTATGTTTTAGCTGAGGATGAACTAAACCTGGCTTTAAATCAACACAGCTTACATCGTAATTTTCAGGGATATTGTACCAGAAGAACAACTGGTCAGGTGTATGCATTTGGAGTTTCTTCCATAAGTCAGTTAGAGAAAGCATATATCCAGAATGTAAAAGAGCTGGATCAATACATCGAAATGATAAATAATGATACTTTACCGGTGGAGAAAGGTTTAATCCATAATCATGAACAAGTGGTTGTTCGCGACGCTATTACTGAACTAATGTGTAATCAAAAATTAAATCTTGAGGATTTGGCACATAAATTTAATATTGGAATCAATGAGTTAAAAGATATTACTGGTTTTCAGGAGGAGAAGTTAAAAGATTTTATTAGAGATAAGCTTATGACATTTTCAAATTCTGAAATGATTGTAACTGATTTGGGATCTTTATTTGTTCGGAATATTGCTGCAAGTCTTGATCCTGAGTACAAACAACAACTGAATAAATATTCAAAAACGGTTTAAAATGAAATTAGATCACGATATAATAATTGTTGGAGCTGGACTTACAGGTCTTACAATAGCTTATTATTTAAGAAAAGCTGGTAAAGATGTTTTAGTACTTGAAAAAGATGAACAGGCTGGTGGAGTCATTAATACACTTCATGAAGATGGGTTTACCTTTGAGACTGGACCCAATACAGGTATTATTGGATCACCGGAACTGGTTGAACTATTCGACGATTTAAAAGAAAAAATACAACCCGAAACCGCAAATCCAAAGGCAAATAAACGGTGGATCTGGAAAAACGGGAAATGGCATGCATTGCCTTCAGGGTTGCTTTCAGCTGTTTTTACACCTTTATTTAGCTTAAAAGACAAATTCAGAATTTTAGCTGAGCCATTCCGAAAACCGGGTTCCAATCCTGACGAAACGGTTGATCAGTTGGTGTTAAGACGCATGGGTAAAAGCTATTTGAACTATGCCGTGGACCCTTTTATATCTGGAATTTACGCTGGGGACCCTTCTCGTTTAGTTACAAGGTATGCTTTACCTAAGCTATACAATTTGGAACAAAATTATGGCAGTTTTATCAAAGGTGCTATTAAAAAGAAAAAAGAACCTAAATCAGACATTGAAAAACGAGTTAGCAGGGAAGTATTTTCCGTGAAAGGTGGTTTAAAAAACCTTATCCAGATATTAGTAGACGAAATAGGAGCAGAGAATTTTTTGTTTAATTGTTCTGATATTCAGGTAAGTCCTAAAAGTGAAGGTTTTAAAGTAAACTTAAGCTCCAAAAACGATCCTTTAGAATTTTCGGCAAACAAAGTTATAACAACTATCGATTCCCATAATCTATCATCCATATTACCATTTATTTCAGAAGAAGAAAGAAATAAGATTAGTGAACTTAATTATGCAAAAGTGGTGCAGGCGGTTGTCTGTTATAAGAAATGGAATGGAATAGAATTAAATGCATTTGGGGGCCTAATTCCGTCTAAAGAAAAGCGAAATAGTTTGGGTATACTATTCCCAGGTACGCTTTTCGAGGGAAGAGCACCTCTGGACGCTGCAATCTTATCTATTTTTATGGGTGGAATGAAACGTCCCGATATTATTGAAAAATCAGATCAGGAAATTAAAAAAATTGCTTTATCTGAGATATCAGAAACCTTAAAAACAGAAAAGGAACCTGATTTAATTAAAATATTCCGTTATCACAGCGCAATTCCTCAGTATGAATTATCTTCAGGTGAACGTTTCAATACCATCGAAAGCTTGCAACAACAATATGAGGGATTAATTCTAGCCGGAAATATCAGAGATGGAATTGGTATGGCAGATCGAGTAAAACAAGCAAAGCAAATTGCTTTACAATTAATTAATGAGTAGTTATGACGCTTGCTTTTGTTACAATCTTAGTTTATATTATTAATGTGCCCTTTGGTTACTGGAGAAGAGGTGAAAAGCGTTTCTCTGTCAATTGGTTCCTTGCAATACATATTCCTGTTATAATTTCCGTTTTACTCAGATATATATTTCATATCGAATTCAGATGGGAGTACCTGTTATTGTTTGTCTTTACTTTTATTGCAGGCCAATTCACAGGGAAAATGATATATGTAAAAAAGAATATTACAAAACTTGATAAAAGTGAATAAAAAGGCCATATTACTTATTAATGTTGGCACCCCAGACTCACCTGAAGTAAGGGATGTTCGTAAATATTTATCGCAGTTTTTAAAGGATAAAAGAGTTATTACCTTGCCTTTCGTTATTCGTAAAATATTGGTTGATGGTATAATTGTTCCTTTTCGATCCAGAAAATCGAGTAAATTGTATAGAAAACTATGGACCGAAAATGGCTCCCCTTTACTTTCTTATTCACGTTCATTGGCATCTAAATTAAATAAGGAACTGGATGAAAATCCAAAAGTATTCTTTGGAATGCGCTATGGAAATCCTTCAGTAAAAAGTGCCATGAAAGAGATTAAGGATTACAGTCCCGATGAATTAATGGTTCTCCCTTTGTACCCTCAATATGCTTCATCAACGACAGAGTCGTCATTTGACGTTATAAAAAGGGAGTTAGCTTCCTTTAAAAACGAACCTGAAATTAAATTTGTAAAACAGTTTTATAATTGTCCAGAGTTTATACAGGTTTTTTACAGTCAGATAACGAAATTCAAGCCATTTGAGTATGAGCATTTAGTATTTTCATATCATGGATTACCTCTAAGTCATTTAAATGAGATTCATAGTTATATAGATGCAACGAATTGTAATTGTGAATACCAAATGCCAACTCATGGTAAGTTTTGTTATAAAGCAGCATGTTACGAAACAACACGATTGCTTGCAAAGGAATTGGGAATTCAAAAAGAAAACTATTCAGTTGCTTTCCAGTCTAGGCTTTCTAGGAACTGGATTTCTCCTTTTACTGATGAAGTTATTAAGGATCTTGCAAAAAAAGGTGTGAATAAATTGCTTGTAATAGCACCTTCATTTGTAACTGATTGTCTTGAAACAATAATAGAGATAGAGGATGAGTATAGGACCTTGTTTATAAAACAAGGAGGCTTGCAATTAGATCTTGTGCACAGTCTGAACGATTCCGATGCGTGGATAAAGGCACTAGCTGCAATCATTTCAAATCAGTAGAATATTACTAATAATTAATCTAAATAATAAAAGATATCATTATCTTTTATTGTTATAAAATTCACACTTTCAGCAAACTAAGCAATGCAGGTGTTTTTGTCACATTTCGCAACTTGGAAATCTTCAGAAGTTCTTCAGAATTGATTCTTTCATTTGCTATAAACTACTAATTATATGAACTTCTAAATAATTAAAACTATGAAACGAAATTTTTGGATTCTTTTATTGGCAGTATTTGCATTTGGTTTTTATTCATGTGATGAAGATGATGATCCGATTGATGTGAATAGAATGGAAACTGTATCAATGGGTGCAAGTTATGCAAACGATGTATATTATAGCTTAAGTGATGGTATTGTTGCTCAAGTGCTTAGAACAAATTGGGATGTTGCTTTTAGTGTTGATGCTATGAGCTCTTCAATTTTAATTAATGATGGGGCAGGTGTTGTCCTTAAGGAATATCCGATTGATGCTGGTTGGGAATGGTTAGATGCTATTGATACTACTGGATTTAGTTCTTGGACTTCTCTAATGAATTCCGATGAAGACTGGGAAGAGGGTGCCTTTGGACAAAATGCTACTGGACACCCAAACTACGGGTGGGGTGAGTATGATATGACTTCTCACAATGTTGTAGGAGCAGCTCTTTATATTATAAAGCTTGTTGACAACCAATACAAACAAGTGTTTATTGAAGTTAAAGACGAAACTAATTCAGAGTACATATTTAAATTTGCTGATTTAGATGGTACGAATGCTGTAACTGAAACTATTTCATATGATGGTTTAACTAGCAACTATATTTATTATTCGATGACTAATGAAACTGTTGTTGCAGATAGAGAACCAGATGCTTCTACCTGGGATCTTTTATTCACTAGTTATATGGATAATGAAATTTATTATAATGTTTCAGGAATAAAGCAAAATCTGGGAGTTCAAGTTATTGAGGTAGATAATGCTTTGGATTTAACTATTGAGACTTATAATGAAGCTGAATTTAGCGATGATATTACTGAAATTGGATATGATTGGAAAGAATTTGATATGGGTACTTTCCAATATGTTTTAGATGCCGATAGAATTTATTTTGTAAAGGATCAAAATGATCATGTTTACAAAATAGTATTTACTGGATTTGGTGGCTCTGCTACTGGGGATTTCAATTTTGATATTACTGGATTATAAATAAATATTGCAAAGATTTTGAAGGCTTTGAATAGGACAACTATTCATAGCCTTCTGCTTATGTTAGATAATTTATGATAGGTTTGAAGTATAAATGTATTTTGACTTTTCTGTTCATGTCTAGTATGATATTTGGACAAGAACATACCATTAGAGTTGTTGATTTTAAAAGTAATGAGACCATACCATATGCTCATGTATGTTTTGAAGAATTAGAGAGCGACTCAAAATATTACATGGTTACTACTAAAGATGGTGTAGCAAATATCCCCGGTAATAGGGAGCTAATTGTTGCAGTTTCTTTTGTAGGATATAAGGCTTATATTGATACTATAAAACCAGGTAAAGATTACACCATTGAGCTATATCCAAAAGTTTTTGATATAGATCAGGTTGTGGTAACAGCTAACTTTACGCCTCAGAAGGCAGATCAATCTATTTATAACGTAAAGGTGATCGATCGGAGAGATATTGATATGAAAGCAGCAACCAACCTGTCGGATATTATGGCAAATGTGGTTAATGTTAAGTTGAAACATGATCCTGCTTTGGGTACAAGCCTTCGTTTAAAAGGATTATCAGGAAATAATGTTAAGATATTAATCGATGGAGTTCCAATAATCGGCAGGGTAGGTGGAAATATTGATTTGAGCCAATTAAATCTGTACAATATTGATCATATTGAACTAGTTGAGGGACCACTATCTGTTATTTATGGAAGTAATGCTCTGGCTGGAGCAATTAATATTATTACAAAAGAAAATGAATATTCTAAATTAACAGCAAGAGCTAATACTTATTACGAGTCTGTTGGTACATACAATGTTGACGGTGGCATTTCTTCAAAACATGGAAAACATAGCTTCGCTCTATCTGGTGGCCGTAACTTTTTCGGAGGATTTTCAGATCAAGATGATATAATTGTTGGAAACAATGTGGTTGAAGATCGATATAGTGAGTGGAAACCAAAAGAACAATACAATGCAGATTTATATTATACTCTAAATAATAAAAGAAATAAACTAAAATATCAATCTTCGTTTATGAGGGAGCGCCTTCAATCTAAAGGTAGTTTACAATCTCCACAATATTATACAGCCTTTGATGATTGGTTCTACTCTACAAGATTTACAAACAGATTAGAATTCACACAAAAAATTGGAGCCGAATATACTTTGAACATGCTAGGATCACATTCATATTATCAGCGAAGAAATACTACCTATTTTATGGATCTTGATCAGTTAACATCTACTTTAACAAATGAAGATACTACCAAATTTAACGCGTTTGTATATCGCTTGTTGATAGGTAATTCAAATCCTGAGAAAAAACTAAGTTTTGTAACAGGAATTGATCTCAATTATGAAATGGCTACAGGAGAAAAAATTTTGGACAATGAAAAGGAGCTTGGAGATTATGCTGTATTTACAAGTGTAATGTATAAATTCAATGAGCAGATAAGTGTCCAACCTGGTATAAGATTAGCCTATAATTCACAATACGATGTTCCGCCCGTTCCATCTATAAATGTTAAGTGGAATATTCTTCCGCGACTTACTGCTCGGGCATCTTATGCAAGAGGATATAGAGCTCCTTCATTAAAGGAATTGTATATATATTTTGTAGATATAAATCATAACATTCAGCCCAATGAGAATTTAAAGGCTGAACATGGAAATAATTTTGACTTTGCATTAAAGTTTAATACCGATAGAGATAAAAAGCTACATTATTCACAAGTTGAATTAGGTGCATTTTATAACGATATGAGCAATATTATTTATCTAGCAAAAAGACAATTGCCAGATGAGAAAGATCCAATATACCAGTATATAAATATTGTAAATTATAATACTATCGGTGGTCAGGTGTCTTTTCAGTATAATTATTATCCATACATGAATTTTGCAGTGAGCTTTGGTGAAACAGGAACGTATTCATCATTTAATGGTTCAAAAAATAGTCTTTCAGATTACAAATTTTCACCTGACCTAAATGTTAATGTTACCAATCAAATTCAAAAATTAGGATTGTCAATTACATTGAGTTATAAATATACTGGTAAATCATACTTATATGATGTGGATGAAAACGATCAAATAAGTTTAACTACATTAGCGGATTATCATAACATGGATCTTACATTTATTAGGAAGTTTTTTACAAATAGATTAACGATAACTGCAGGCGTTAAAAATTTATTCGACAACACTTCAATTGATGTAATTGGCGGAGGTACTGGGACTGCGCATACAAGCGGTGATTCGAGTCCAATTGGTTATGGAAGGATTTATTTTGCACGATTATCATACAATATATTTAAATAAAATGAAACACATAGTATACATCATCATTGCGTTGAGCATTTTATTATCTGGTTGTTTCGAGGAGGATGAACGAATAATCCCTATTCCAATCAACGAAATTGAGATTCCCAATTCTATGTACGAATACCAAACATATTTTAATATAAGCAATCAATCGGTTGTAGCAACTCATCATTACTCAGATTGGGATTTAGGATTTGAATCAGGCGAAAATGGGTTTCACATTATTTTGAATTACGCTCGTTATATGTACGCTGGAAATACATATAGAACAGATTTTCAAAACATTAAATCAAATGTAGCTTCTACTATGGCGTTTGATGCTTCTTCCGGAGAGCTTGATTCTACTATTTTAAATGATTGGGCAGATTTTACCGACCCGGCAAATCCCATTTGTAACGAATATGTATATATACTAGATCGGGGGAAAAATGAACAAGGTGATGAATTTGGAATAAAAAAGATCATATTTGAGAAGTTAGAAGCAGACACTTTTTATATCCATTTTGCAAATTTAGATAATACAGAAGAATATTACTATAAAGTACCAAAGGACACGGCAAGCAGCTTTACTCTATTTTCATTGGATAATGGCGGTGAAATGGTTGTTTCTGAACCGGATAAAGACACTTGGCATATCTGTTTTACAAAGTATTCAACCCGCATTCCAGATAATGATGGTGTATTAACTGATTATTTGGTAAGAGGGGTGTTTTTAAATCCTTATAAGAACATTGAGGTGGCACTCGATACTGTCAATTATTTTGATAATATTTTACCTGAAATGATTGCTGATTATTTGTATTCTGATAAAAGAGACGCAATAGGGTATGATTGGAAAGTATTCAATGATAACACGTATCAAATAAGAGACTATAACACATATATTCTAAAAAACGTTGATGGGTTAGATTATAAACTTCGATTTACAGCTTTTTACAATGAGGCTGGAGAAAAAGGTTATCCATCCTTTGAATTAACCGAATTTTAA
Organism: Marinilabiliales bacterium; assembly: GCA_002869305.1. GTDB lineage: Bacteria > Bacteroidota > Bacteroidia > Bacteroidales > UBA12077 > UBA12077. Next base: position 526 of record PKTC01000461.1, on the reverse strand, counting down.
CTTTTTAAATACTTTAAAATTAAGCTATGAACACAATTTCAATAATTGGAGCAACAGTGGTTACACTCGCATTAATTTCTTATTCAATAGGCGTTATTGCTGAACAGAAAAAAAAGAGAATAGTTAAGAGTGTTTTATTATTTATCACAGTTGGAATTATTTTGGATGTAACTGCCACTATTTGCATGATAATTGGTTCAACGAATTCTCCATTTACTTTACATGGGTTTCTAGGATATTCTGCTTTGGTGGCTATGCTAATTGATGTAATATTGATTTGGGGTTTTTACCAGAAGAAAGGTTCTGAAATTGATGTTCCTAAAAAACTACACCGTTATACCCTGTATGCATATTTATGGTGGGTAATTGCCTATATAACTGGTAGTCTGCTAGTAGCTCTAAAATAAATCAGAAGATTTTAATATGTTAAATCAATGCAAGTGTTGACATCTATCAACACCCTTAAAACTAGAAGTTTATAGCTTGTCTTTAGCGGTTTTAATTTGTATCTTCAACCAATTAAAAT
>PKTC01000469.1 GCA_002869305.1 Marinilabiliales bacterium | reverse complement strand
TAACATATCCATAGATAATACCGTAAAGAAAAACTCCATAGGGCCATAAGTTTTAGATGAAGTGAAAGTTCGTGCAAACCAAAGTATCATTTTACGAAGCCACTCCGGCATGTAGCTAATTTTAACTTTTTTGTTTACTGTATTAAATGCTAATTCAACCATTTCTTGGTGTGTAAACATCTCAGGACCACCAACTTCAATTACTTTTTCTTTTGATTCGATGGCATCAATGCAAACCTCTGCAAGATCTTTTCCGTGAATTGGGTTCATTTTAAAACTGCCATCACCAAAAAGATCAGCTTTACCTTTTTTGGCCATTTTTAAGAACTCCGTCATATCAGAGAAAAATCCATTCGGACGCAAAATGCAATAGTCAAGTTCTGAATTTTTCAGTTCATTTACAAATTTTTCTTTAGCTTCAGCCATCTTAAGATACAGCAGTTTATCAGCATTAAGAGCAGATATATAAATAAACTTTTTAACTCCGGCTTTTTTAGCTTCGTAAAGTAAATTCAGGTTGGCTCCATAATCTACATCCATGTATGTAAAACCATCTTTTTGCTTGGTTATGCCAACGGTACTAATAACAACATCAACATCCTGCATAGTACCGGCCAGAGTTTCTGGCTTAGTTGCTTCTGCAAGAATTATTTCTACAGCGTCATTATTGATGCTGATTTTTCTTTCATTTCTTACCACTATTTTTGTAGGATAATTTTGATTTTGTAATTCAGCAGCAATATATTGGCCTAAGTAACCTGTAGCTCCTGCTAATAAAATTTTTGGTTTTTTCATGATCTTATTTTTTAATTAAATATTAGTATACAATTGTTTTGATAGTATTATACTACGTTCCATACACTATAATTTACAAGTCCAAAAGCACTTAGGATAGTCTTAATTTGAAATCCCAACTCACTGCCTTTATTTACTGTTTGTTTATCAGAACTTTTTATGATTATCAAGTAATCAGAGCTCAAATTAACTTTGCTATATATTTTCATTGTGTATCCTGATGTGCTATCCATAACATCTTTAATCACTTGTTCTATTTCATTTTCAAACCTATGTTTTAGATTTGGAGCAATGATAATTTCTAGTGTTTCTATCATATCTGGTTTTATTTATATTACTCTATGCTAATGAAATGCCATAAGGTGTAAGTGTCTAAAAAACAACTATATATTGTAAATTGCAAAATATAAATTGTCAAATATGGCAACATTAAGTTGTCATATAAGGCAAAATGGTTTAACTTGGCAATATTCTAAAATAGAATTGCTATGGATAAAAATGATTTTTTTCGTGAAGCAACCATACGAATTTGCGGTAACCTGGAAATAGAAAAAGCCCTTTTCTCTACACTCAAATTTATTAGGAATTATATCCCTATAGATTTTCTGATTTTGGAGTACTATGATGAATCGATAAAGGCTATGCGTACTCTGGCAAAAGTAACTCCTCAATCCAGTGAATTACTCGATTTAGTGACTCCGGTTTCTGAAAAAGCACAAGATCAGGCAAAAGATAAATATAGCCCCAGAAAGCATAAGGTAGTTTATTATAAAGATCCATACGAGGAAAAGTTAGCCGAGGAATTATTGAATTTTCATAAAATCAAGGCTAGTTCTTTATTAATAATGGTTTTGGAATCGGCCACACAGCGCATTGGAACTATTGCTATGATTCTAACCAAAGAAGAAAAGCTTCATGAAAAACAGATTGAATACCTTTCTCTTTTAAAAGAACCATTTGCCATAGCCTTATCAAACCATAGAAAACATAGAGAAATTGCTCATTTAAAGGAATTATTGGCAGATGACAATAAATACTTGCATCAACAATTAAGGCAAATCTCTGGAGATGAAATTATAGGTGCTAATTATGGATTAAAGGAAGTAATGCAACAAGTCAGGCAGGTTGCTATTCTTGACAGTCCCGTGCTTATCCTTGGTGAAACAGGTGTTGGTAAAGATGTTATTGCCAATGCTATACATTACTCTTCCACACGAAATAATAATCCTTTTATTACAATGAATTGTG
>PKTC01000398.1 GCA_002869305.1 Marinilabiliales bacterium | reverse complement strand
TACATAAAAAGGTACCATGAAAGTAAACTTCTTCGAATAAGATGCACCTGGTACAGTTGAAAATTTTGTAAAGCTATCAAAAGAAGGATTTTACGATGGACTCACTTTTCATAGAGTAATTCCTAATTTTGTTATACAAGGTGGTTGTCCTGATGGAACTGGAATGGGTGGACCAGGTTATACCATTAAATGTGAACTGGATGGTGAAAATCAGTATCACGACAAAGGAGTTCTTTCTATGGCTCATGCCGGAAGAGATACAGGTGGCTCACAATTCTTTATTTGTCATAACCGGGAAAATACTCAACATTTAGACCGTAATCATACCGTTTTCGGAAAAGTATATGAAGGTCTTGAAGTTATTGATGAGATTAGTGCTGGTGATAAAATCGAGAAAATAATAATTAACGAAGAGTAAAATGAGTTTCGAGATTACAGGTAAAGTTATAGAGAAATACGATACGGTTCAGGTAAATGATCGATTTAAAAAACGAGAATTTGTAATAGAAAAAACCGAATCGAATGGTGGAATGGAATTTACGGATCATATTAAATTCCAACTTACACAGGATAGATGCAATTTAATTGACAGCATTGAATTAAATGATGAGGTAAAGGTTAATTTCAATATTAGAGGAAACAAATGGGAACGCGACGGTAAAGTAAATTATTTTACAAACCTGGATGCCTGGAGAATAGAAAAATTTCAGGCTGAACAAGCGGGATTTGATAATACTCCTCCTCCCTCTTTAGATGATATACCTCCTGAATCTGATGAACCAGACGATTTACCATTTTAATATAAAAAACCGGAACAATTATTCCGGTTTTTATTTTATTCTTGCTTTACACACATCTCTGTTCTTACTATTTTTTATGATAAAATATTTATCATCTTCATTCCCTACTGAGTGGACAGTGAATTCGTCATTCAACGAAATCTCTGAAATAAAATTAATCTCGAATTCCCTAATACTATTCAGGTGGTTAGCAGAAAAGTATGAATCAAGAATCCACCTCACATAACTGGCATTATTTACATGTCTATTTACATCTAAATCACTGTAATAAACCTTTCTACTTTCCAATATTTTAGGATCCCCATTTAAAACAATTTTCTCAAGTTTCTTTGGAATTGCCTCCTCTTGCATAAAATTCTCATGAAAGAAGTTGAAGCCATCCAACTTACGAGGTCTCCTTGTGTCCATATCTAATATTAACCACGAAGTAGTTACACGACCAATGACCATATCATTCAAGATAATCTCAAAGTCGCGTAAAGCAAATATCCCATCAGTACCTTTTGGCCAGGTTTTTATTTGTATTTCTTCTTTCCAGTTTGGGTAATGATCCATATAAACTAATATGCGAGACAAAACCCAGAATGCTTTATTCTCTTTCAAAAACTCATACCCAAAATTATTCAGTCGGGCATTATCCCAGGCACATTCCTGTAAAAAATGGAACAACGAAAATAATGTTAGTTTTCCATCCTGATCTGAATGATAGGACTTTATCTGAAAGTTATATACGCTTGAAGGATGTGATAACATGTTTTTATTTTTTAGCACCAAACTTAGTATTTTTATGCAAAACGAATCTTAGTGGCCTAATTATTCTCTCAATTAATCGAATATCTTCCGTAATTATTTCAGCGGTACCCTGCATTTCCTGCTTAAAATCAAGATCAATACCATAAAAAGTTTTTAAACCATCAGGTAATTCTATTTCCAATGTATAAAAATTATTGCTAGGTGCAAGCGAAATGGATTTCACAACACCTTTAACCATACCAAATTCCATGTATGGATAATTTGCAAATTGAATATTTGCTTGCTGCCCATTTTTAACTTTACCTGCGCCTTGAAAATCAAGCTTAACTTTCCCAACAATTTCTCCCTCATCTTCAGGAATTATAGTTATAACTGTTTCTCCTGCCCTAACCGTTTGGTTTTCGTTCCAATATTCATTAAAAGTAACAATACCCTCTGTTGGTGAAATCAATACATAATCGTGTTTCCAGGATTCTATAGCTGATAAAAGATTTTCGTATGATTCTTCAATTAATGTAATTTGTTCATTAATTAGTTTTTCTTGTTGTAGTTTAAGTTCAAGAATAGCTTGATTAATATTTTCAAGTTGTATTTCAGTATTTGATATGGATGAGATATTTTGTTCCAAACTGTATTCTTTAGAAAGTAAGAGAGACTTTGATTGCTCCAAATCTGATTCGGACAATAATACTTGTGAAAACAAAATAGAATCTCTAAGATATTGTTTCCGCGTTAGTTCCAACTCCTCCTTTAAAATACCGGTCTGATTTTTTAAATTATTTAAATAATGATCATATTTATCCAATTCGTTTTGATATAATTCCACCTTTCGTTGGTGATAGTTCAACCGAATAGTTTTGTTATAATCATCCAGGTGTTTACTAAATCTGGAATAAGAATTCTGAATATCACCTAATCTATAGCTCTTAAAATTTAATAGCATTGTTTCACCTGGCTCGAATTTAACTTTAAATGCCAACATTTTATCTGCAAGCTCTTCAACCGAATTATAGTCTCCAGGATTTTCAATTACACCAATTATTTGATCTTTTAAAACCCTTTCATTATTCTTTATATATAAATTTTGAATCTTTCCAGTTATTTTAGCCAGGATAGGAGCTGGAGGATTCTCAGTTGTTAAAACAATTTCAGCACTAATAATGGTAGGATATTTAAAAAACCAGCTCCCTACAATTATCATTGCAATAACTACTAAAATTATTGTAATACCCCACCTAACTATCCATTTTGGAGGACGAGTTAGGATTTCCTGAACTTCCTCTGACCTTAGTTCTATTTTTTCAATTTCTTCTTTACTTAATTTCATCTTTCTAATAAGAATTAATTTCCTAATTCAAGTTGATTCTTAACAAGCTCATAATACGCACCCTTCTTTTTCGAAAGCTGATTATGTGTTCCAGTTTCAACAATTTTTCCTTGCTCAAGAACCACTATCTGGTCTGCATTTTTTACAGTACTCAATCTATGTGCTACTACTACCACCGTTTTCCCTTTAAAAAACTGATCCAGATTTTCCATAATAATTCTTTCATTATTTGCATCCAGAGCATTCGTTGCTTCGTCAAAGAATATAAATTCCGGATTTTTATAGACTGCTCGTGCAATTAATATTCTTTGCTTTTGTCCCTGACTCAAGCCAACACCATTTTGTCCAATCTTTGTGTTGTAACCAAGTGGCAAAGATTCTATAAACTCCTGAATATTTGCAACTCTTACTGCATGCAATAATTTTTCGCGATCAGGCGAGTCATCTGTAACTGCAATATTTTTTGCAATTGTGTCGGAGAAAATAAAGCCATCTTGCATTACAGCTCCACATTTGTCTCTCCACATTCGATTACTTAGGTTGTTTAAATATAAATCACCCAAAGTTATTTTTCCTTTGGTAGGATTATAAAAGCCCAGTAGTAGCTTAACCAAAGTTGTTTTACCACTTCCACTGGTTCCTACAATTGCTGTAATCTTCTTTTCGGGTATATTTAAATTCACATCATCGAGAACAAATGGCGAATGCGGTCCTTCATATTGAAAAAATAATTTTTTAATATTTATTTCTCTTCTATCAGGTAAAATATCAATTTTGGGGTCTTCGTCAGTTTCTTCATTATCCTTATTATGAATTTCGCCTAATCTTTCAAGACTAATTTTAGCGTCTTGTGTAGTTTGCAAAAAACTAATCATCTGATTAATCGGACTATTTAACTGACCAATGATATATTGCACAGCCAACATCATACCCAATGTCATGCTACCATCAATAACTGCTTTAGCCACCACAAAAGTTATAATTACATTTTTAACTTCATTAATAAATACACCTCCTGCTTGCTGATATTGGTTTAAGGATAAGCTATCTATATTTACTTTAAACAATTTTGCCTGTATATTTTCCCATTCCCAACGCTTTTGTTTTTCGCAATTGTTCAGCTTAATCTCCTGCATGCCTGTTATTAACTGAATCACATTATTTTGATTACTAGATAATTGAGCAAACTTGCGATTATCAAGATCTCTTCTTTTCTTCATGAATAAGTATACCCATAATGTGTACAGCGAACTACCAAAAAGAAAGATTAAAAATACATTGACATTATATATCAGAAGCACAATACCAAAAACAATCAAGGTAATAAATGAAAATAGAATATTTAAAGTTGATGAAGTTAAAAAACTTTCTATACGCTTGTGATCTCCAATTCTTTGAATTAAATCTCCAATCATCTTTGTATCGAAAAACGCGATAGGGAGCTTCATTAACTTTATTAAAAAATCTGATATTAATGATATATTAATTCTGGTGCCCAGATGCAACAAAATCCAACTTCGGATAAATTCGACAATAGTGCGAGAAAATATTAACACCAGCTGAGCAATAATAATTAGCGTTACAAAATTTAAATCCTGATAATTTATGCCTTTATCTACAATACTCTGAGTTAAGAACGGAAAGATTAATTGCAGTAAACTTCCAAGCAATAAACCTAAAACTAATTGAGTAAGTATCTTTTTGTATGGACGTAAATATGAAAATAAAAACTTAAAGCCAGATTTATTAACTTTTTCATCTTTGGTTTGGTAAAAATCTGAGGTAGGTTCTAGTAATAAACACAATCCTTTTTCTTCTCCATCTTCTTTGGTATTTGCCCAAGCTGATAGAAATTCCTCCTTAGTAAATTTTATAAGTCCCCGGGCAGGATCCGATACATAAACAATTACCTCACCTTTTCTATTCTTTAAAATTTTATATACGACCACAAAGTGATTCTGTTTCCAATGAGCTACGCACGGCAAAGGTGCTTCATTTATTAATTGCTCAAAAGAAATTCGAACACCCTTGCTTCGAAAACCAATTGCTTCTGCCGCATCACTTATTCCGAGCATAGAAACTCCCTCGCGGGTTATATAACTTTTATCGCGTAAGGTTTGTAAAGAGTAATTTTTACCATAGAATTTAGCGATCATCCGAAGACATGACGGCCCGCAATCCATAGCATCTAGTTGTTTATAAAAGGGGAAAGGCATTTTCGCGTATGTTTTATTAAATGCCTAATTTAGGGATTATATGTTATTTCTAAAAATATATTTCCTAGGTCGATAATAAAATACACATGTTATATTTTATATTTAAATCTTAAAAAACTAACAAATTCCCAGTACTTATCCTGAGCAATTCTCAACTCTATACCTCCATGCAATATTGCATTTTTAGTAGCATTTGCTTTTATTCTTTTTAGATAATCGGCATTAATTATAAAAGAATCGTTTATTTTAAAAAATTTATCATGAGGTAAGATCTGTTCCATGTGATTAATACCACTTTCGACTAATAATTCTCTGCCATTCACACAATATTTCCTTGTAAATCCTCCTATCGATTCCAGAAAAACTACTTCATGTAAATTATTTTTGAGTGCAGCTCTATCCATAAGCTCTTCATCTTTTCGGGTTAACAAATGTTCCATCTCTAGTTAAATAAACCAGAGATGGATTTGCTTTTTAATAACAACCAACCTAAATTAAACTTAAGCAATCTCATGTAATTCATAAACTTGCTTTAAGCTTTCGAATAGTTCATCTTTTTTATTATGATTAACAAATATTTCTTTCCCATTTTCTAAAACAACTTTAGAAGCATCTGAAGGAAATACTACTTCAACATATTTCAGATTCACCAGATATTTATTATTAAAACGGAAAAATCCATGATTGAATAATAAATGTTCTACCTCTCCTATGGTTAATAATAACTCCAGTCTCTCATTATTTATGAAGGTTACTCTTGAAAGATTCAAACTTGCTTCAATATAAAGTATCTGACTACTTTCAATTTTCATTTTTCCTTTCTCTGTCGGAACGTAAATATTATAAGTACCCATATCTATGTTTATATTATATTTAAATTACTTTTTCTTTCATATATCACAGGAATTTCAAAAGAGAACTCCTGGTTTACACTGTCAGTAGTTATATCTCCTCCTAAAACTGATACCGAATTGGTTAGTACCCTATAGTTAAAATAGTCGAACGAATCATTTTCATCAACAGAGTAAAATTCATGTTGACTTAATAGTTGCTCTTCAGTTAACTTTTCCCTTGTAGGCCTGATAAAAATACTTACCTTATCATTCATTTTATGATACCCTAACTCGAATTCAACGATAGGATATTTAACCGTTACCAGGTTTATCATTCGTTGTAAGGCCTTCTTTAATAAAAAGCTATCCGTTTCAATGGATAAATTGTTAACCTCTTTATCCCAAACTAACATCAGGTTTATGCTCGTATCCTTATTTTCAATTCTTTGATTATAAAAATCCTCGGTAAATTCCCAAAGAATTTGATTTAAATCATGCTTTTCAACACGCAATGAATAATTATTAGCTTCAAACTGAGACAAATCCATAACATTTTCCACAAATTGCAGTAACAATTGACTTCCGTTAAGTATGCCCTGAATATATTCTTTTTGTTTAGGATCGATTGTATTTCTTAAACCAAGTAATTTTGAAAAACCCATTATTGAATTTAGCGGAGTTCTTATACCATGAGAAATATGAGATAAAAAACTAATTCGCTCTGTCTTAAATTTTTTTCTATTTTCTCTCACAATATAATCATTAATGGTTCTGATATTATTTTTCATTACTGCCCCCTCCATTGGGCTAAAAAACTTATTTTTTAAGGTCTCTCAAAACTTTTCTTGCTTGATCCTTATAATAACTTTCTTCCTGAATAATTTCATTCAACACCAGTTTTGCCTTATCAATGCTTTCTGTCTTTACATAACACATTGACAAATACCATTTGGCTTGTTCAATAAATAAATTATCATTATTTGAAATAATATGATTGAACGAGTTCGTTGCTTTCAGGTATTTCTCCTCTTCCATATAGGATATACCAGAATATAGATTCACAGCCATATCGTTTTGTCTTTTATCTAAAACTTCTTCAAAAAGCAAGAGTGCCTGGTCATATTCTTTTTCCTCGTATCGCTCCAATGCATTTAATAGTATTCGATCAACCTCTGTATTACCAGATCTGTAAGTAACAGCAACATCATACGGATTATAGTATTTATCATAAACTGCATCGTTATTCATATCTGGTCCGGCTAATCTCTGAACCAATCCACCAGTAGCAATTAATAAAGCTGCTGAAGCTGCCGCATAATAGAACCTCCTTTTTGGAAATACTGACGGAGTTCTTTGCACAATAGATTCCTCTTCGTACATATATTCCAAAGTCTCTCTCAGCGCCATAACATCATCTTCAATAATGGAATTATTAATTTCCTTACTTAAGTTGTATTCGCGCTTTATATCCTGGTTAGTTGAAAGCAATTCCTCAAAATTGAGTAATTCTTCTCCTTCCAACTCTCCATCGATATATTTTTCAATTGTTTTTAAGTTGGTTTGCATATTTATTAGTTTTTTGTTTCCATAAAATGGCCAACCCAATAGGCATTGAATTGGCCAACACTTTAAGAACGTATATTTGAATCGAAAGGGAGTACTAAATTAATTTCCACCACCTGTGCTTGGCGGCCACTCATCATCATCATCTTTCTCACCGCCTTTAATTTTTATCAATGCATTTACATCCAAGTGATGTAAAAAGTTGTTTATAGATTTATTTGTTTCTCTTTTTCCGAATATGTTAGTTAATGCTTTCATGGTTTCTGATTTATTTTGTTTTTTCCTTAATGTCTTCTCACCTATTTATTCCGGAAAACTGAAAAAGGTGACCCCCTATTTTCACTTTTTTTTAAACTTTTTTATATTTTTCATGTCAAAATATTTATTTACAGGATTTTATTTTTTTAAAATATTTAAACTTTTTCAGTACATTTCCAGTATAATTTGATCAAAGACAAAAAATCGATTTGAAAGCACTAATTCTCATAGTATTATTTTTCACTTCTAACTATTTAATAGCTCAGAATGATAATTCTGATTTCCAGAGAAATACTGATCAGGCTTCAATTTTTTATGAAAAAGGGCTTACCTATGGTAAATCAGGGAAATTGGATAGTGCATTCTTTTTTACTGAACAAGCTATCATTTTATTGGAAGACCCTATAACAACAGACTCTACCTTACTTGCCTATGCCTATCAAAGTATGGGTATCATAAACAGATTATTGGGAAGATATGATAATGCTCTGATGTATTATAATAAAGCAGAACATATCTACGAACTTCTAAATACTAAAAAGCTACTAGCTTATATCTACAATAACAAAGCTATTATTCTAAAAACCCAACAAGATTATCAAAAAGCAAAAGATTACCTTTTTCAAGCTATTACAATCTATAATCAAGATTCAATTTTACATAAGAATCAATTAGCCAATGCATATAATAACTTAGGAAATTTATTTTCAGATCAGAGAGAAATTCAAAAAGCTATTGATTATTACCAAAAAAGTTTAGCATTGAAAGGTAAAAGCAAAAGGTCTTATTCTACATATGGCAATCTTGCAATATGCTATAGAGATTTATCTAATTATGATCTTGCTAAAGAATATCACTTAAAAGCTATAAATACTGCAATTGATTATTATAAGGAGTCTGACAATATAAATATTGCAAAACATTATGTTAATTATGCTAATACGTTAGCAACAAAAAAAGAAAATAAGGAAGCTCTCAAATATTTTAAAAAAGCGTATCATATTTATCAAAAAGATTTTAAAGAGAACCATCCAGATATATCCAATTTGAATTTAAATATTGGAGATTATTTTTTAAGAAATAATGCTCTTGATTCAGCTTTATACTATTATCAAAAATCCTTAATTGCCATTTCGCCCAAATTTGATGATTTGGATTTCAAGGCTAATCCTTCAATCGATAGCGTTTTATCTAAAACACACGTACTTAGATCATTAAAAAATAAAGCTCGAGTATTAACTTTGCTGGGAGAAAAGGAAAATAATTTAGACTATTACTTAACTAGTTTAAGCACTTACGATCTGGCCATTGAAACGATTGCTAAAATACGATCAGGATACATCAGTGAAGAAAGTAAATTATTTTTAGCTGAAAATGAATTTGAAACATTCTCTGATGCTTTACAGGTAAGTTACAATCTGTTTGATATAACACAAGACTCAAAGTATATTGATAAGGCTTTTCAGTATAGCGAAGCAGGAAAATCGGCCATTTTAACAGAGGCAATAAAAAATATACAAGCATTCAATATTGGTGGTATTCCTGATACACTTTTAACAAAAGAAAAAGAGCTAGAAAAAGGAATATGGAACTACGAAGAATTAATTTACGAAGAAAATAAAAATAAAAATCCGAATAAGAATAAATTATCATATTGGAATAAATTTCTGTTTGAGCTAAAGTTAGAATACGATGAGTTAATGATATTCCTGGACGAGAATTATCCAAAATACCTGGATTTAAAACAAGCGGTTAAAAACATTAACTTAAAACAGGTTCAAAAGCAGTTAAAAAGAAAAGATCTTATTATAGAATATTTTTATGCGGATAGTGCTATCTATAGTATTATTATTGGAAAGTATAAAACAGATATTATTGAAATTAATCTAGATGAACAGTTTGTAAATAGCTTGGATCAATTGCTATATGCTTTGTCCAATAATAATTTCTCAAATCATGGTTTCGATGAATTTAATGAATTTAAAAAGGCATCCTATTTAGTTTATTCTTATTTATTAAAACCCATTGAAAGTGTTATTAAAAACAAAAATCTAATTATAATCCCTGATGGTAAGTTAGCTTATTTACCTTTTGATGTATTAATAACAAGAGATATTTCGTTCGATCGAATAAAATATCATGAACTATCTTACATGGTATTGGATTATAATATCAATTATTCTCATTCAGTTTCGTTTTTACTTGAGAATGACACATACTTAAAAGTTGCTGAAAAAGATTTAGCTGCCTTTGCTCCTACATATAAAAACCTTACAACTTTACAAAATGAATATGCCAGTTACCGACAGGAATATCGTGAAAAGCTTTTTCCATTAAAAGGTATTAAAATTGAGGTAGAACAAATTTCTGATTTATTAAATGGAGATTCGTATTTTGATTATGAAGCTAACGAAGGGCAGTTTAAAGAGGTAGCACATTTATATGACATACTTCATCTAGCTATGCATACCATTATGGATGATCAAAATCCCATGTATTCAAAAATGGCTTTTACCCAGCAAAATGATAGTACAGAAGATGGTTTTCTGAATACTTATGAATTGTATAATATGAAATTAAATAGCCGAATGGCTGTTCTAAGTTCATGTAATAGTGGAAGTGGAAAAATGCAAAGAGGAGAAGGTGTTATGAGCTTAGCCAGGGGTTTTATTTATTCGGGCTGTCCATCAATTGTTATGACATTGTGGTCGGTGGAAGATAAGTCAGGTGTAAAACTTATGACTCAATTTTACAAATATCTGTTGAAAGGAAAATCAAAATCAACTGCGCTACGCAAATCGAAAATTGATTTTATAAAAAAGGCCGATCAGTTAAGATCTCATCCTTATTTCTGGTCGGGATATGTAGTTATTGGAAACAATCAAGCTTTATTTAAATCAAAAGTTAGAGTAACTATTTTAATATCCATTTCAATCCTCATTTTAATTTTCTTCTTCTTTTTGCATATAAAAAGAAGAAAATCATTTAAATGATTTTAGAATCTTTTTTGCGTTAGATGCATAGGTCATTTTTTCCTTAACAATCTTTTCAAAAATAGCTTTAGCTTGCTCCACCTTTTCCTGCTCAATATAAACAAGCGCTAAATACCAATGTGATTGCTCCCAAAATAGGTGATCTTGTTTTAAGATTAGATCGTTTAAATAGATTTCAGCTTCAGACAGTTTACTGTTCTCAATAAGGCAAATTGCCAAATAAAACTGGTTCGATACATTGGATTGATCCTTCTCTAACACCCATTTAAAATATGGCTCAGCCTCTTTGTAATTAGATTCATCGTAATAATTAAAGGCAGAAACCAAATTTACATTTTGTTCAGCAGATGTCCCTGATCTATGGCCATTAATAGAAGGATAAGTATCATAATATGACTGAAAGATTTCTTGTTGATCGAGCTTATTAAAAGGATTAAAATAAACATTTGCAATTACAATTAGTAAAACTACAACAGCTGCGACAGAAGGGTAAGTATATGCAATCGATCTTCCAGGTTTTACTTTAATGTTCGAATCTGCTATATCATTTAAGCTATCCCTTAAATTAATAATGTCCTTTTCTTGTATTGCTTCATTTATTTTTTTTCTAAGCAGAAATTCTTGCATAAGTTCAGAATCCCTTCGTAACAATTCCTCGAACTCTACCTGCTCTCTTATTGACATTTCGTCCGTCAAATATCTTTCTAACTGCTCAATCTTTCTCTCCATCAATTCTCTTTAAAATTCGGATCACTTTTAATATACCTTACTAACTGTTCTTTACATTTAAATTTTTTACGCTTAATATATTGCTCACTGTTTATACCTAAATTTTCTGCAATAAGCTTAAGCGGCACTCTATCTAAAAACATTTGTAATAACTTTTGGCAATCTTTTTCTAATCGTTTAAAGTGTTTTTGATATAATTTATACTGTTCATTCTTTTCATACTCGTCTACCGTTATATCAGGAACTTCTTCATAACCCAAGTAAGTATCCATTTTTTCTGCGTTTTCTTTGCTTTTTGATAATTGTTTTATCCAAATAAAGCGACAAACAGAGTATATATATGATTTAAACGATGAGCTAAGATTTAGGTTACCTTCCTTTATCTTTCTATAAATAATGATGATCCCTTCCTGGAATGCGTCTTTTGCATCTTGCTCGGAACCATTATTATCGAGAATATATCTTTTTATGACAGGAAAATAAATCACATAAATATTCTTAAGAATTTCTTTGTCTTGATTCTTTATTCCTTCAATTATAACTTTATTTTCTATAGATCTCAATTTAAAGAAAAGATAAATTTAATTTCAACCAAATCTAAAAAATAAGCTAAGAATTAAAAAATAAAAAAGGTCGTAACAATTTACGACCTCTGGTTAAAAAGTTTAATTTTATTATATTGAATAAAGATACTTTACTATTGTCCT
>PKTC01000100.1 GCA_002869305.1 Marinilabiliales bacterium | reverse complement strand
TGATGCCCGAAATGGATGGTATTGAAACATGTGAAAATTTGAGACAAGATAAAAAGCTTCAGAATACAATAATAGCATTTTTAACTGCCAGGGGTGAAGACTATTCGCAAATTGCTGGTTTTGATGCTGGAGGCGATGATTACATTACTAAACCAGTAAAACCAAAGGTTCTTGTTAGTAGAATAAAAGCACTTTTAAAAAGATTCAAAACTACCAATGATGAAGATAACGAAATGAATCATCTGATAAAACAGGCTAATTTAATTATTGACCGGGAAAGATATTTGGTAATAAGGGATGATGAAGAGCTAATATTACCAAAAAAAGAATTTGAATTATTGGTTCTTTTAGTATCTAAGCCTGATCGAGTTTTTACGCGCGATGAAATTTTCAGTTCGGTTTGGGGAGATAATATTATTGTTGGAGATAGAACAATTGATGTTCATATTAGAAAGTTAAGAGAAAAAATAGGAGATAATCATATAAAAACTGTTAAAGGAGTTGGATATAAATTTACTGATTAATATTAAAAAAGAATCCTGCCGATGGACCAGCAGGATTATAACATTAAAAAACTACTATTATTTTAATAATAAATTTTGATCTCTATTCTTTTGTAAGCTTTGGCAGGTTAAATAGGAACTCAATGCCACCATCTTTTTTATTCCTAGCAGAAATTTCTCCTTTATGAAGTACAACTGCATTTTTAACAATGGCCAAACCTAAGCCAGTTCCGCCAAGTTTACGTGCTCTTCCGGAATCAATCCTGTAAAAACGCTCGAAAATTCTTGGTAAATGTTCATCCGGAATGCCAACTCCATTATCGGAAAAAGAGAAATAATAAAATCTACTATCTTCGTTGTAGAGGTTTATGCAAATATTCTTCTCTTCTCCAGCATATTTTATTGAATTACCCATTAAATTTCTGAATACAGATAAGAAAAGCGGTCGATTACCTTTAAGTTGAACATTGTCTTGAGCTATAATCTCAAGTTTCATTTTTTTCTTTTTCAGATCAGAATGAAATTCTTCTTGTATTTCTTCAAGTATCTCTGAAAGTTGAATAGTCTCAAACGCAAAATGTTCTCCGGCCTCTTCAATTTTATTTAAAATAACAATATCATTAATTAAATCGGTTAACCTGGTTGCTTGAGCATTCGCTTTTTCTATAAAATATCTCTGTTTATCCGCATCAATAGATGGATCATCTAAGATGGTCTCTAAAAAACCCTTTACAGAAGTAACCGGAGTTTTTAATTCGTGCGCAATATTTGAGGTCATTTGTTGTTTAATGAGTTTGTTTTTTTCGATCTTCGTAATATCAGATATGATTACTTCAAAACTCTTATCATGAAAAACAATACATTGTATTTTAAAATATTTACCACTTTTATTTACTTTAAATTCAAGTCTTGGTAGTTCTTGCTCCTTACTAATTTGCTCGCTGGTATGTTTATTTACAAAATCAATAACATTTTTGAATTCTTTTAATTCAAAAAAATCATCGGCAGAAATGGAAAGTTGATCTGAAATTTCGTTCATATAATGAATAAAATGACTATTTATCAACGTTTTCTGCTTTTCAGGTGAAAAGAATGCTACACCTTCATTGAGAACATATAAATGATTAAATAGTTTCTCTTTTTCTAAACTAATAGAATCTTTGGCTTCTTTAAGGTTTTTGTAAATCTGAACAATTTGATTACTTATAACTCCCAATTCATCTTTTGGAAATCTAAAATCCAGATCGTATTTTTTATCCTGACTAACCTTTATCGCGAAATCTTTTAACTTGGTTACAGATTTTCCAAATTTACTTGTGAGAAAATCAAGAACAATCCAAATTATTAAAAAGGCAAAAACAATAAAAAGAATAAACAATCTTTCAGCCTTTAAAAAGCTTTTTACTTCAATGTCGTAAACTACTGCTGTTCTCACAAAATATTTTTCAAAATATCGGGAAAAGTAATAGTAACTTATTCCAGTGGTTGCCGATTTACGTATACCAGTGCCATATTCAGAATAAATTGATTTCTGAATTTCGGGCCTGTTTTTG
>PKTC01000123.1 GCA_002869305.1 Marinilabiliales bacterium | reverse complement strand
CAATATCTCTTCCCCTGGCATGGAAAAATATATTATCTGGATTAATCATGATGTTTGCCCGTGGTTTAAGTGAATTTGGTGCTGTGGTTATCGTTGCATACCATCCAATGATAACCCCCGTAATGATTTATGAACGCTTTGGTTCCTTTGGCTTAAAATATGCAAGGCCCGTTTCGGTAGTCTTCATTTTAGTTTGCCTGTTATTTTTTATACTGTTAAGAACTCTTACCAAAGAAAAAGAACATAAGAATGCTTAAGTTAAAAGATATATCGATAAAACTAGGCGAATTTCAGTTGAAAAATATAAACCTGGAATTAGAAAAAGGAGACTATTATGTTCTTTTGGGAAAATCAGGTGTGGGAAAAACAGTTCTTTTGGAAATTATTGCAGGCTTAATAAGTCCTAATTCTGGACAAGTAATTATTAATAACGAGGACATTACCCATGCTAAAATACAAGATCGAAAGATTGGAATTGTATTTCAGGATTATTCTGTTTTTCCTCACCTGACCGTACAACAAAATATTGCTTATCCCCTAAAAGGAAAAAAGTTAAGTAAAAGTCAAAAAGATCAATTAATTAATAAATATGCTGAATTAGCAGAGATTACACACTTGTTGGACAGGGGAACGCAAAAACTATCCGGTGGTGAGCTACAACGAGTTGCTTTAGCCCGAATGTTGGTTTCAAATCCAGCATGTATTCTTTTAGATGAGCCTCTTGCATCTCTCGATATTCAATTAAAAGGTGGACTGCGAAATTTACTTCGACAAATTAATCAAGATGGTGTTACCATTTTGCATGTTACACACGATTACGAAGAAGCCATTGCTTTATCAAACAAAATTGCAGTTATGCATGAAGGAGAGATAATTCAAAAAGGCACCACCAAAGAAGTATTTAAAAAGCCAGCCAACGAATTTGTTGCCAATTTTACAGGTGTCAAAAACTTTTTTATTGCCGAATTTATATCAGAAAATGTAGCTAAGGTCAACGGTGGGCCACAAATAAAGGTCTCCAATAAAAACGATCTTAAAAAAGGAAAGATTATTATTAGAGGAGAAGAAATTATTTTATCGAATGACAAAATAGAATCGAGCGCAACAAATAATTTTAAAGGAAAAATTACGCAGATTATACCATATTTAACCAACTACGAAGTCATTGTCGATATTGGAATTGATTTAACAGTAGTTATCTCTGAAGAATCACTTCAAAAATTTTCTTTTAAAGAAGGCTCTTCTGCATGGATTTCATTTAAATCAACTGCGATTAAACTAATTCCTTAAAAAAATGGTATCTTTCCTTTTATCGAAAAATTGAGATTTATGGAAAACTTTGAATTTAAAGCATTTGTTATTGAAGAAAAAGATGGCAAATACATCAGAAGTATAAAATTTCGAAATATTGATGATTTACCAGCTGGTGATTTATTGGTAAAAGTTCATTATTCATCTTTAAATTATAAAGATGCTCTTTCTGCAATTGGAAATAAAGGTGTTACAAGAAACTATCCACACACACCCGGAATTGATGCAGTTGGAGTTGTTATAAAGTCGGACAGTCATGAATTTACAGAAGGGGAAAAAGTTATTGTTACCAGTTACGATCTTGGAATGGATACTGATGGTGGATTTGGTCAATACATTCGAGTACCATCGGAATGGGCTATTAAACTTCCTGAAAAAATAAGCATGAAAGAAGCCATGATATTGGGAACTGCAGGCCTGACAGCAGGAATTATGGTGCTTCGGCTCTCTGAATTAGTTAAACCTAAACAAGGTAAAATTGCTGTATCGGGAGCTACAGGTGGAGTTGGAAGTTTAAGTGTAGCCATTCTTGCCAAATTAGGATATGAAGTAATTGCCATTACTGGCAAAGAGGATGAAAAAGCTTTTCTTTTTGAACTTGGAGCGAAAGAAATACTTTTACGCAAAGAAATTGAAACTGAAGAATCCCGACCATTGCTTAAAGGTCAATTTGCTGGAGGAATAGATACGGTTGGAGGAGCTATATTAGAAAATATCATAAAGTCCGTTAATAATATGGGTGCAAT
>PKTC01000317.1 GCA_002869305.1 Marinilabiliales bacterium | reverse complement strand
GCATTTAATATAAAAACGCAAAGTTACATATGGCATCCCAATTTACTATCTATTGATATTAATGCAGATTATAATCCTGAATTAAGAAATAATATTGCCGATGCATACCCCGATAGAGTGGAGAGAATGTCACACAAAGGCATTGATTTTTCAGCTAAGGTTTTAAAACAGAAAAAGATTAGATTACAAAGTAATGTTATTTTAAGCGATGGCTATTATAATGATGAAGATATAAACTATACTAAATCAAATAATAAATATTGGGATGTTAAATTGATGAGTGTTGATAGAAGAATTCCTTTTCAATTGTCGTATTCAAATATTATTTCTGAAAATAATAATATTACCAAAAATCGTTTATATAGTTTTGATGCTAAAAATCTGGTTGGAACAATAAGTAAAAAATTATATAAAAAAGACGCACACAGTATTCAATATAAATATACCGAAGATAAAAGAGTATATAGCAGTTTACAAGAGATTAATACAGTCTTTCATGATATTAATTTAAACAATAGACTCTATTTTGATAAGAAAAATAATTATTTATTAAATTCTATAATTAGGGAGTACATAAAATATGGGAATCTGGAATCAAAGGAATTTTCAGCGAGAGAGAAATTCCTGTTTAAATTTCCACAAAATTTTAAGTTAGGGCTAAATTATACATACAGAGATTATTTGAGTAACGAGTTTAATTTTAATCAAAACGAAATTTTCACTCAATTAGACCATAAACTTTTTCAAAGCTTATGGTCTTCACTATTTTACTCAATATATAACACAAAGCAAAGTCTTTATAGTGAGCAAGTAAGCCAGGTAGGATTTAATATTAATTACCTGAAAAAAATACCAACAGGTAATATTGCTATTAATTATTATTATGCTAATGAGACTATGCACAGAAACAACGAATCTGATATAGTTCAGGTTGTAAACGAGCAACATACGATTACGGATGGTGAACTTTTGCTATTGAAAGTACCGTTTGTAATTAACGGAAGTGTAGTCGTTAAGAGCATGAATCAAATATTAATTTATCAGGAAAATCTCGATTATTATCTTGTTGATCAAGGAGATTTTGTCGAAATACAAAGGATTCCCGGCGGTCAGTTGGATAATAATTCAATAATTTTAGTTGATTATATAGCAGAACGTGCGGCTACATCTAATTATAAACTGGACAGACATAGTTTATCAGCAAAAGTTTCGATTCTAAATCAATGGTTATCTGTATACTATAGATATAAGGAAGATGCATATTCTAATATTGATTATGAAAATATATTTAGTCGGGATGAGTATAAACAACACATAATAGGTATTGAGTCTCGTTCAAAATATCACAAGCTTGGAATTGAATATAATGACAAGGAAAGTTCTTTAATTCCTATTGAGCAATTACGATATTTTGCTAACCTGAGTTTAAGATATAAGAACTTCCAGTTTTTGGCCACTGCAAGTCATAATTATTATTATAAATATGGGATTTATAAGAATCAAAGCTATCTTAGTTCAACTGCAAATGTTACATATCGCATTGGTTCTAATACAAATATTGAATATAGTTTTAATTATAGAAAACAAGACGGAGACAATATTTTTCTGGATTTAGTAAAAAGTAAACTTGAGTATTCATCAAGATTAAGAGCATTAAGTTATTCGTTTGGCCTGGAATATTTTCACAAAAATATGATATCGGAAGATATTAAACTAGGAGGTGTTTTTATTAAAGTAAGGAGAATATTTTAACAACTACTAATTTAGATAATAGAAAATGACAAAAAAGAACTTATTAAAATATATTACATATATGGTAATTTCGATTACCTTAATAAGTTCTTGTGTTACTGAGGATAACTATAAATATTGGACATTTTTCTTTGATGGAGTTCCGGATCCGACGATTAGCAATGATTTAGAAGGTCAGGTTACAGACAGTTCGACCTTGGTTGTTGGGGTTGAAGATACCAAACCAACGATAATAAAACACTATCCCTATGCAGAAAATGAATGTAGTTCCTGCCATGATCAAAACAACATGGGAGCTTATGTTGAACCACAACCTGCCCTTTGTTATCAGTGTCACGATGATATGAGTTTAACTTACGAATCTCTCCATGCACCTGTTCAGGCTGGTTATTGTACATCTTGTCACAACCCTCATCAATCCAGTATTCCGGATTTATTGGTTAAAGAGGGGCAGGAACTATGTTTTGAATGTCATGATAGAACCTCAATTGAACAGGGTGTAATTCACAAGGATATTCCGGAAACAGATTGTATTAGTTGTCATAACCGGCATGGTGGGATCAATAGGGATTTTATGGAAGAAGGTACCTGCCTGAAATGTCATGCCGGTGTTAAAAATGAATTCAAATATGTTCACGGTCCTGTTGCAGCGGGCTATTGCAATACATGCCACGATAACCATGGTGTTGATTCAGATAACTTTTTATTACGAACAGGGCAGGAATTGTGCACCTATTGTCATGATATAAACCTGGTTTTAAGGAATGAGAATCATGAAGGAATAGGAGATTACAGTTGCACGGAATGTCATAACCCTCACGGAGGAGAGAATAGTAATTTATTAAATTAGCAGGGATACTAAGATGATAAAAAATATACTTTATATTCGAAAAGCATTGCCGGGGTTATTCCTTTTATTTTCCATAAGTCTTTATGGATTTAATTCCGAGTCGCAACCCAACTGCCTGCAATGTCACAAGGATATTTCAGAAAAGAAATATACGCATGCGCCCATTTAGGATGCCTGTAATAATTGCCATAAAGGAAGTGTTAATACGCATCCAAGGGGAAGAGGCAGGGAATTTAATCTGGCCGAAGCGATGCCTGACCTATGCTATACTTGTCATGAGGAACATACTAAAAAGCGAAAACATGCCCCGGTTGAAGGAGGAGAATGCACCATGTGCCATTCAGCTCACAGTTCAGACAATCGACACTTGTTAACTGCGGAATCTGCACAGGAACTTTGCCTTACCTGCCATGACCTGGAGATCGGCGAAAAGGACCGGATGCATGCTCCTGTAGAAATGGGCAGCTGCGAGGAATGCCATGATTCGCACGAATCCGATTACAGGGGATTGTTAAAGGATGAGAAAAACAAATTATGTTTCAGCTGTCATGATAACATAAAAGAGGCCATGGAGACTAAATATCCCCATGCTCCTATGGAAGACTGCGCAAGCTGTCATGATGCACACAAATCGGCCAACAGAAACTTACTGATTGAAAAAATGCCTGATCTTTGTTTTATGTGTCATGACCCCTTTGATGAAAAGCACGTACATGGACCTGTTGGTGAAGGGGAATGTACTACCTGCCATGTTGTGCATGGTTCTGATAATAAAAATCTATTGCTGGAAAAGGATCCCAATGCATTATGTATGATGTGCCATGATTTGGGTAACGAAAGTGCAAAATTTGTTCATGCCCCGGCAGAAGGAGGGATGTGCCTCGATTGCCATACTGCGCATGATTCGCCAAACAGCGGATTATTGACCACTACCAAGAATTTACTGTGCATGAATTGTCATTCGGATGTAGAACAAAACATGCTTATGATTCATCGCCATGCTCCTTTTGAAGATGATTGTGCAAATTGCCATACCTCGCACAATTCTGAACATGAAGATCTGTTAGTAGAAGAATATAGTGCACTTTGTTTTATGTGCCATGATGATGTGCAAGAAGGCTTATCTAATAAGTATGTAGTTCACAAGGTAATGCTTCAGGAGAAAAGTTGTTCTCAGTGCCATTCGTCGCATGCTTCGAACGAACCCGGAATATTACTGGTTAAGGAGAAAAAATTATGTTTAGACTGTCATAATCAGGAATATGTATCTGAGTTCGGTAGGGTAAAAAATATTGAACAGATCCTTAAAGAAAAGAAATTTATTCATGAACCGGTAAAAGAGGGTTGCAGCGATTGCCACGCTCCGCATGCAGAGAAATACCCATATCTTTTAAATGAATTTTATACGCCAACCATGTATGCTCCCTCGAATACAAGAAATTTCAAGTTGTGTTTTAATTGTCATTCTGAAGAGCTTATGCAACTTGAATCGGGAAACCTGGCGACGAATTTTAGAAATGGAAACCAGAATTTACATTATGAACATTTAAAGGGACAAAAAGCAAGAAATTGCAATTTATGCCATGATATGCATGCAGGAGACAATGAGCACCTGATTAAAAATAAGATACAGTTTGGTCAATGGGAAATGCCGATGGAATTTAATCCAAGTGAAAACGGAGGGTAGTGTTTAACAGGTTGCCACGAGAAAAAGGACTATTATTTAACTCCTGTTGGTCAATAATTTAGTAAATTTCACAGAATGAAAAGTAAGTATTTGTTTATATGGATCGCATTCTTAGTTTTTGGGCAGTCTCTGTATGCTTCAAATAACTTGTTTGCTCAGGATAGTATAAAAACATGTGCCGATTGCCATGCAGATTTGGTTGGAAAAAAGAGAAAGCATGCCCCTATAGGGGAATCCTGCGAGAATTGTCATTCTGCCACCGGTGTCACTCATCCAGGAGAAAGCAAGGGATTTGAGTTAGCTGATAGATCACCCGCATTGTGTTTTTATTGCCATGAAGCATATGAGCAAAAGAATATTCACGCTCCAGTAGAAATGGGAGAGTGTTCTGCATGTCATGAAACACACAGTTCAGAAAATAGAAGTTTGTTGCTGGTTTCCAAAGAAAAACTTTGTTTTGAATGTCATGATTCAGACCTGAAAAAGGGAAAGTCGATACATGCTCCCGTTGAAATGAATAGCTGTGAAGATTGCCATACGGCACATGAATCTGAATATAAAAGTTTGTTGGTTGCCGATAAATCAACACTTTGTTTTACCTGTCATGATAATGTTCAGGGAGAGATAACTTCAAAACATCCTCATGCTGTAGCTGTTGATGATTGTTTTACCTGTCATTTTTCTCACAGTTCTGAATAAGAAAAATTGCTGGTAGAGCAAAGCAAGAGCCTTTGTTACATGTGCCATGGAGATATAGAGGAAGCTACACGCAATTCGAAATTTGTTCATGCAGTTATGAACGATGAAAATGCATGCAGCAAGTGTCATTCACCGCATGGTTCAGACGAAAGAGGAATAATTCTGCAGCAGGAGAAGGAACTATGTTTAAGTTGCCATGGGAGGACTTATACCACCGAATCGGGAAAAACAGAAAATATAAAACAGAAACTGAAAGAAGGAAATACTATTCATGCTCCTGCGGATGAGAGCTGTATCATTTGTCATAGTCCGCATGCATCGAATTATGTTTCTGTACTAAAAAGTAATTTCCCTGAAGGTAATTATGCGGAAGCCAAACCGGAAAATTTTGCTATTTGTTTTGAATGCCACGATCCTGATTTGTTAACCGCAGAATTTACAGAGTATACGGGTTTTAGACACGGTAATAAAAACATGCACTTTCTGCATATAAGCGGCGAAAAAGGTCGGTCTTGCAATACCTGTCATGATTCTCACGGGACAAAAAATAACTTTCTGATTAAGGGAAAAGTTCCATTTGGTAACTGGGAAATGGATATGAACTTTATTGTTTCTGAGAATGGTGGCTCCTGTGCAACCGGATGCCATGCTAAAAAGGAGTATGACAGAAGTTTTGAGGAGGTTCTAACTGCTAAGGAAGAAGAAAAAGCAATTCCTGTTTTAAGATATCAAAATTATACGGAACATATCCAGGAGATTGACTCCAGCGTTATCAAAATGAACGAGAGGCGTAAAAGACAACAAGCATTGTTGGAAGATAGTTTAAGGCAAGCTGCACTGGCTCAAAATGCTGATAGTTTAGATAATGAAGATCTTGAACTTACTATAATACAAGATTCGGCAGATACAAAGGATTATGTAAGTGCTGAGCTGGCCGATTTGGTAAAAACCCAGGACAGTTCAATAAACGAGGTCAAGGATGTTCCCATAATTGAAGTTATAGATATAAAAGAGAAGGAATTTAAGATTACCGAGTTTCAGGCAATACTTTTTGAGTTTTCAGAAGAAGAAGTTAGCGAAGAGAGTCTTCCAAGCATATCATTGGTTGCTGAATATTTAATTCGGAATCCAAGGCTGATTGTCGAATTGCATGGTCATACCGATAATATTGGTGACGCTGATTTTAATATGGAGCTTTCTCTCTTAAGAGCAAACAATGTTAAAAAGATACTGGAGAATTATGGTGTTCGTAGCGAACGTATAAAAGCTAAAGGATTTGGTGGTACAAAACCTTTAATTTCGAATGCCAATGAAAGTATGAGAGCAAAGAACAGGAGAGTGGAGTTTATCATAAGCTCAAAAGAACAATAATTCTAAAACAAAGATGCCGGCTTAAAGACCGGCATAACTATGGTATATTTAATTTAAATTTACTTAACAAGCTTACCTTCTTCAATGATCAGTTTGTAAAAATATCCATAACCAAAATCTTTATCCAGAGTTAATTTACCTTTTATGGATACAACATCACCAACTTTTACATATTCATCACTGGTAATGGTTAAGTCAAATTCACCTTCATGGTTAGTGCCATCCTGAATATGAATCCAGTTGCGATGCATAATCATGTCACTGAACTTGGTTACTTTTCCTTTTACGGTTACTTCTTGATTGGCATATTTATCTTTATTGGCAAAGAGCTCCTGTATTGTAATAATTCCTTCTGTTGATTCAATTTTTACTTTTTCCTTTTCAATTTGTACATCGGCAGTATGGGAAACTTCTCCTTTAAAATTAGGATCGGGAGTAGCTGATAGAGATCCTAAAAACAATAACTGATCAAAGGTTCTATCTAATTCTTTACTTTTGAAAGGTCCCATTTCCATACCTCCGGTAAAGTAATATATTTTACCTTTTACTGCATCCATCTTAGGCACTGCCATCCATATCAGGCTATCTTTTTCACGGGCTTGTACATAAGTATAATTGGTAGTTTGTATGATTTCGGTACTGAGTACAGTCCGCATATTTTGGTTAATAACGGTTTGGTGTTGACTTTGTCCAAAACTAAATTGGGCGATCAGCACCAATACAATTATTAAATACATATTTTTCATAATAGCTTATTTATAATTACATGCTAAATGTACTATTTTTAAGATGTTTTTAAACAAAAAAGCCTCCTAAAATATAGGAAGCTTTTATTTTATAGAGTGATTTTTTAAATATCTGAAGTTTTATATGTTGCTTCTCTTTCCACCGCTTTCTTATCCCATTCTGGAACCACCTCATCAAGAAATCGTTGCTTGCTATTTTTCATTTTTTCTGCATCCAGTCCTATGTACTTTTGTGCTTTTTCCTTAGTATCAATATCGGGGTAAGGAACTTCCTGATTGTAACCAAACGATGCAAGTAACCTGGCGAGTTTTATTCTTGCATCATGAGCAGCTTCTAAGCCAGTTCCAAGAATTCTTGATGATTCTATTGGACTGTGGAAAGAACCTCCGTGGCTGGCTGCAACATAATCCCAACGCCACTGAGCATGTCTGATATCCATTAAAATTTCTTTCATCTGCTGTTCATTCGCACCTAATTCCCATGCTTTGCCAGCCTCAATATGAGCACGCACAATCAAATCTTCAAGGTTATCTCTTGTTTCTTTAATTTTATCCTGACGCTCATATACATTAGAGAGTAAAACTTGAGTTTCTTCTCTATGACAAACCTGACATGTATTTGAAATATTATTTAACGGACTCTGTATCTTATGATCCGTAAACTTTTGTCCACCTTCGCTCATATAAGGCATATTGCAGTCTGCACAGGCGAGTCCTCTTTGTGCATGTATTCCAGTTTGAAATAATTCAAAATCAGGATGTTGCGCTTTAAGCATGGGAGCTTTACTAATTGGGTGTATCCAATCTTTAAATTCCAGTTCGTCATAATATGCTTCCATGGCTTCAACACTTGTTCCTTTTTCCCATGGAAATATTAGATATTTTCCTTCACCAAAGTAATATTCCACATGGCATTGTGCACAAACGAGTTGTCTCATATCCTGATGACTCACATCATCAATATCTTTACCCATTTTTTGATAAGCTTCAACCAATGCAGGTCTTGAGATTCTCAGATTCATACTTTCTGCATCATGACAATCCGCACAACCAATATTATTTACAATCTGATGACCTTCTTCTTCCCATGATCCTTTATAGAATTCTGCCACTCCAATTTCTTGCATTCTTCTCGGAACATCAGGACTCTTGCATGTCCAGCAGGTATTTGGCATTGGGCTGCTATTTCCATCTACAGGAGCTCCTGTTCTAAGAATTTTTCGAATATCATCAATAGCATGTTCGTGTCCCTTTCCCTGATTATATTCTTTAGAAAAACCATATCCTGCCCATAAAATAACAAGTCTTGGATCTTCTTCAAGCATATCTCTTTGCGAGCTACCATTGTATTTACTCATAAAAGACTGATCCTCTGTTTTAAGAAGTCTATTGTATTGACGAGGGAAATTCTCACCCCACACTTTATTTCTTGGTTCCCACTGGGTATGATCTACTTTAGGTGTATAAGCAAAAACAGCTTCGGTTCTTCTTTCAATGATGGATGATGCTAATAATCCGATAAAAAAAACTATCACTATAGTAGTAATAAAAAGTACCCATCCTTTCCATGGTTTTTCTTTTATTTGATCGCTAATAGGTTTCATATTATTTAGTTTTATGTTATTCTTCAGTTAAATCTTTAAGCCATTTAGGCACTGGACTTTTAGGCAGAGGAGCTAATGCATTTGGTACAATTGATAAACTATTAACAGTCCCGTGCGGAGTTTCTCTATGGCAGTCCCAACACAATCTGGTTGTTCGATTCGTATGGAATTCTTTTTTATTAATCTGTTGTTGAGAAGCTAATATAAGTTGACTATGACATCGAATACAGTTTTCTTGCACAACTTGAATTCCAGCTTCTTTTATATGTATTACTTGCGGTTCTCGTCTTAAGGTAAACATCGTAGCATGACGTGCACCGTCTTTTGCTTTAAAATAATATTTCTCAAATATATTATTATGAGGCACATGACAGTCATTACAGGATGCCTTTCCTCGATGAGAGCTGTGATTCCACGTTGCATACTGAGGCACCATAATATGGCAATTTATGCATGTCTCAGGCTTATCAGAAAGATAAGAAGCGAAATTTGATAAATAAACCGAATAGAAGTAGAGACCAAGAAATATTGCAAGTACAATGGTTACGGGCAGTTTCCATTGATGCGGAGGCGTGATGTTTGGTAAAATCTTCATACTTATTTAATGTTAATAAAATAACAATGTAAAAATAAGAAAAAAAGTATTTAAATACCAAAAAGAGTTATATTTTTTAATTAATTTAATTTCCTTACTTTCTGAAAAGAGGTTGCAGCATCAATCATCTTAACATAACTCACTTTCTGCTTGGTTGCAATGGATTCATATTCAAAACCATTATCTCCTTCAATTATAATACTTTCACCCATCTCGTACCTTAAGCAGTCAACTTTATCGCCTACAAATAATGGAATACCATCTAAATCCTGAAGTTGTTTCTTTTTGCTCTTTTTTTTGAATAACTTAAAGGCCATTTTATTTTAAATTTTAGTTGTTCGCTGTTAAATTAAATAAATCATTTGTGATTTCCAATCACATAAATTTTAATGGTAATAGATATTCTGTATTTGGCATTAAAAAAAATCAAAATATAATAGTGAACAACTTGATTAGATAATCATAGAAAAGAATTCGAAACTTAAATTTTAAATAACGTGTTAACCCATGAGAAAATTAAATTATTTTTTATTTGTAATAATCACATTACCATTTAGTTGTAATAATAAAAATATTAAAATAACAACTTCAGATAACTCAGCTGAATTGTTTTTACCCGGTATTGTTAGTACATCAAACTTTGAAATGAATGCCTCATTTTCGGAAACAGGGAATGAATTTTATTACTCAATCGCAGATGCATATCAAAACTATAATGCAATTGTATCGGTTACAAAAAAGAAGGGAGATTGGGAAGAGCCTCAAGTCGTTTTATTCTCAGGTGTTTATAGTGATTTTGATCCATTTTTAAGCGATGACGGTAATCGTATGTATTTTTGTTCCAGGAGGCCCATGTCAGTGAATGATACAGATCGGGATGATGCAAATATTTGGTATGTTGATAAGGTAAATGGTAAATGGGGTGAGCCAATAGCATTGAATTCAAAGATAAATTCCGAGTATAATGAATATTATGTGTCGGTCTCTGGTAAAAATAATATTTATTTTACCTCAACCAAACCTGAGGGTGTTGGTTCCTGGGACATATATTTTCAAAATAATGATGATCTAGAAGTGTATAATATTGGTGAACCCATTAATTCATCATCAAGAGAGTGGGATCCTCTCATTGCAAAAGATGAAAGGTTTATTCTATTTACCTCCGATCGGGAAGGTGGATATGGTGGAGGAGATCTTTATGTAAGTTTTAAAAATGAATCGGGTGCTTGGACTAGTCCTGAAAACCTTGGCGAAAAAGTAAATACAGAAGATTACGAGTATTGTCCATATATTTCCTGGGATGGAGAATTTCTCTATTTTTCTCGTTTTGGAGGAAGCTCACTGAATTACTCAGAAGGTATAAAGAAAAGCTATCAGGATTTAAGCAATCAATCACAATCAATTGAAAATGGACTGGGCAATGTATACCGAATCCGATTAAGAGAATTAGACATTTTTAAATAATAAAAGCTGGATTTAATTTCCAGCTTTTATGATCATAATAATCGTTAATACAGTTCCGGAAATTTCTTAGGATCTGCTTCATTCATCATAGCATAAACTGCCTCAAAAACGTCTTCAGCATTAGGATTAGAAAAATAATCACCATCGCTGGCGTAGGCTGGCCTGTGATCTTTGGCTGTTACAGTCCTTGGATCAGAATCCAAATGAAAATAAGCACTTTGATCTTCCAGTACTTTTTGCATCATATAAGCCGTTGCGCCACCAGTAACGTCTTCGTCGAAAAAGACTACTCTATTGGTTTTCTTGATTGATTTTGCAATCATGTGAGTGCGATCGAATGGCAATAAAGTCTGAACATCAATTAATTCAACAGAAATATTAAAATCCTTCAATTGTTCAATGGCATCCTGTGCAATTCTAACACAAGAACCATAGGTTACGAGTGTAACATCTGTACCTTCGTTTAATATTTCAGGCATTCCAAGTGGAATTTTATACTCACCAATATTCTCAGGACGTAGCTCACGCAGTCGATAGCCATTAAGAGGTTCAATAACCAAGGCAGGATCTTCGCCTTCGAGCAAAGTATTGTAAAATCCAGCAGCTTGTGTCATGTTTCTTGGAACGCAAACATAAATCCCACGAATAGAATTAATAACCATACTTAAAGGAGATCCTGAATGCCATATTCCTTCAAGTCGGTGCCCTCGAGTACTAATAATAACAGGAGCTACTTGTCCACCTGCAGTTCGGTAATGTGTGGTGGCTAAATCATCACTCATTCCTTGTAAGGCATATAATAAGTAATCGAAATACTGGATTTCAGCTACTGGTCTTAAACCTCGTAAGGCCAATCCAATACCTTGTCCTAGAATTGTTTGTTCTCTTATTCCGGTGTCTGTTACTCTTAGTTCACCATACTTCTTTTGTAATCCCTCATAAGATTGGTTTACTCCACCAATATTACCAGCATCTTCTCCAAACGTCACCAATTTTGGGTATTTATTGAATAAATAATCCCAGTTATCGCGTAACACCTCTCGTCCAGCCACTTCTTTTGAATCAGCTTTTATGATCGGTTTTACTTCTTTTACATTTAATGCTGAAAATTTAGATTCGTTATGCAATGCTGTATTATAACGCTCATAATTATCTTCATAATTTCTATCGAGCCATTGAGTTAGATCTTTCTGTAACTTTTCACGAATATTACAATCAGCACAAACATGGTGAAGGATTTTTTTAGCAGTGCTAAAATTATCTTTTCGAATTGGATCTACAATCTTTTTAAGATCATTCGTAAATGTTCCAACCTTATCGTATCCTTCTCTTTTACATTTACAAGAACGATTATCAATTAATTCAACTAACTTATCTCTCTCTTCTTTCACGGGAGATTTAAATTTCTTCCAGGCTTCTTTTTTAGCAATTTTGGCTTCATTTAAAGCTTCTTCTTCAACTTTATCTAATTCAGATTTTGTGGCCATTTTTTCTTTTAGCATCCAATCTCGCATTTTTTTAAGGCCATCAAATTCTGCTTCCCATTTTAAGCGTT